>NZ_DASVSI010000066.1:0-131124 GCF_036388155.1 Hymenobacter sp.
GCTTCGCTGCGCTCTGCATGACGGGCCGATAGATTTAACTTCATTATGAAACCACTAAGCAAGCAAATCGGCAGCACGTTGAACCGGGTGGACGGCCACCTTAAGGTGACGGGCGCCGCCACGTATTCGGCCGAATATGAGCTGCCCAACATGAGCTACGCCGTGGTGGTGGGCAGCACCATTGCCAAGGGCCGCATCAAAAGCATCGACGCCCGCGCCGCCGAAAAATCGCCCGGCGTGCTGGCCGTCATCACCCACCTCAACTCGCCCAAAGTGCCGGGCTTCGTGCCCACGGGCAAAGACCCCTCGCAGCCCCAAACCGTGGGCGGGCGCCTCAAAGTATTTAACGACGACAAGGTTCGCTTCAACGACCAGCCCATTGCCGTGGTGGTGGCCGACACCCTGGAGCGCGCCCGCTACGCCGCCCGGCTGGTGAAAACGCAGTACGACCAGGAAAAGCACGTGACCGACATGGCCGTGGGCATGCAGCAGGCGTTCGTGCCCACCCAGGCCAAGCGCAACCCCAAGTCGGGCGTGGCCGACTACGTGCGCGGTATCGCCGACGCCTACAAAACTGGCGCGGTGAAATTTGAGTCGGAGTACATCATCCCCACGGAGGTCCACCACCCCATAGAGCTGCAGTCCATTGTGGCACACTGGGAGGCACCCGACCGCCTGACGCTATACGACAAAACGCAGGGCACCATGGCCACGCGCCGCGACTTTGCGAAGGAGTGGAACCTGCCCGAAGAAAACGTGAAGGTGATTGCCACGTTCGTGGGCGGAGCCTTCGGCAACGCGCTGCACAGCTGGCCGCACGAGTCGGCGGCCGTCATTGCGGCCAAAAAGGTGAACCGGCCGGTGAAGCTGGTGCTCACCCGCGAGCAGATGACCACCATGGTGGGCTACCGCCCGCACACCTGGCAGAAAATTGGGATGAGCGCCACGCCCGACGGCAAAATCACGGCCATCACCCACGAAGCCACCGGCCAGACGTCGAGCTACGAAGAGTTCACCGAATCGACGGTGCAGCAGACGCGCATGATGTACACCGCGCCCAACGTAAACACCCGCTACCGCCTGGCGGCCCTCGACGTGAGCACGCCCATTTGGATGCGCGGCCCCGGCGAAGCCACCGGCGCGTTTGCCCTGGAGTCGGCTATGGACGAAATGGCCCACCTGCTGAACATCGACCCGATGGAGTTTCGCCTGCGCAACTACACCGACAAGGACCCCGAAAACGGCAAGCCTTGGTCGAGCAAATTCCTGAAGGAATGCTACCAGGCGGGTGCCGAGCGCATTGGCTGGAACAAGCGCCAGCTGAAGCCCGGCAGCCTGCGCGACGGCGAGTGGCTGGTGGGCTACGGCATGGGCGTGGGCACCTTCGGGGCGCACCGCGGCGCCTCGCAAGCCAACGTGCGGCTGCTGCCCAACGGCACCGTGGTGCTGCAAAGCGCCGTGACCGACATCGGGCCCGGCACTGGCACGGCCATGACCCAAATTGCAGCCGACACGCTGGGCCTGCCGCCCGAGAAAATCAAGTTCGAGTGGGGCAGCACGCTGTTTGCGCCGGCCCCTACCCAGGGCGGCTCGGCCATCGTGAATACGGTGGGCCCGGCCGTGCAGGAAGCCTGCATGGCCTTGAAAGAGAAGCTGCGCACCATGGCCGGCGCCAGCAATGCGGCCTTCGCGGCGGCCAAGCAAGAAGACGTGGTTTTTGCTGACAACCACCTGAGCTTGAATGGTAACCCCAGCGCCCGTGCTACCTACGCCGACTTGCTCAAGCAGGCCGATGGCGGCTTCGTGACGGTGGAAGCCAAACCCAACGGCGACAACAACAAGAACTACTCCATGTACTCGTTTTCGGTGCACTTTGCCGAGGTGCGGGTGAACCCGCTCACGGGCGAGGTGCGGGTGAGCAAGCTCGTTTCCTGTGCCGACGCCGGTACCATTGTCAACCAGAAAACGGCCGGCAACCAGATGAAGGGCGGTGCCGTGGGCGGCATCGGCATGGCCCTGATGGAGCATGCCATCATCGACGACCGCTACGGCCGCTACGTCACCAAAGACCTGGCCGAATACCACGTGCCCGTGCACGCCGACGCGCCCGCCGTGGACGTTTTCTTCGTGAACCAGCCCGACCCGTATGTGAATGCCTTGGGCACGAAAGGCATCGGCGAAATTGCCATCATCGGCGTGGCCCCGGCCATTGTCAACGCCGTGTTCAACGCCACCGGCAAGCGCGTGCGCGAGCTGCCCATCACACCGGACAAGCTGGTGTAAGGCGGTGAGTTGAACTCCGGCCCGACGGTGGCATTTCACGCCGGCCGGGCACGGCACCTCTTACCGGAAGAGAGCGCCTTGCGATGAGAAGGAAGAATAAAAAGGGAAGGGGTACAATTTAGCGAATTGTACCCCTTCCCTTTTTATTCTTCGCCGCAAAAAACTGGTGAGGGCGTTGCTCGCGCCACTTGTTGGCTTAACTCTCCGTTTTCAGGAGCACCACTTGGGCTTTGTCGGCGGCGCTGATTTTGCGACGGAAGTCGACGTAGCCGGTATAAGCTGTGCGCGGCATTCGGCCGCGCTTCAACTCCAGGCGCCGCGTGTAGAGCACCGTGCCGTCGGGCAAGGAGGTGTACTGGCTGGCGTAGGTGCCGTAAGCCGTGTTGAGCTGCACGGCAGTCGGAAGGCTTTCGGGCCGGAAACCGGCCGGCAGATGCAGGCGCACTGTGTCGGCGTGCGTGCTGGCGCGGGGCAGCCACAGGGCCGCCTGCCGCTCCCCCACCTGTGCTGGCAGCGCCGGCAAGCGGCTCAACAGGTTGGGCGTGATGAACACCCGCTTGCCGCTCGGCGCCGCAAAGCCCGGCAGGGTCAGGCCCAAGGTTTCGACCACGGCGGGTGTTGGGCTAGCAGGTGCCGCGGCCAGGTTGAATTTGGTGAGGGTGAAGGTGGGCAGCTTGAGGCGGTCGGTCACGTATTTCTTTTGCTCTACGGGCCCCATCTCGTGCAGCAGGTGGGCGTAGAGGTCCTGCTCCTGGCCGGTGCGCAGGGTGCGAGCCGTGGCCGTGGCGCCGCCCGTGGCGTCCAGGTACACGTCGATGCGGCGTTCCTGGCGGTTTTCGGCCGCGCCGTAGCGGAGCGTGGCCACCAGCTTGCCGCCTTCGGGCGTGAGCAACAGCGCGTGCCGGTTGCCCGTGAAGCTGCCCATGTAGCCGAAGGACTCCGTTTGGCTGGTGCACTCCAGCCAGAGCGTGTCGGGCCGGCCGGCTTTGGGCAGCGGCACGCACAAAATGGCATGGTTGAACTGGGAGCTGGGGAAGTCGGCGCGCACGTCGGCGTGGCCGGCCCCGGCGCCCACCAGGGCCATGTAAGCGGGCACGCCGGCCGCGGCCAGCAGGGCTTTGGTGTAGTTGCTTAGGGCCTTGCAGTCGCCGTAGCCGCTGCTGGCCACGGTGCTGGCCGGAAACGTCTGCCAGCCGCCCAGGCCCAGCTGCACCGAGATGTAGCGCGTGCTGCCTTGCAGCATTTCGTATACCCGCCGGGCGCGGGCGCGGGCATCGGGGGCGTCTTTTACCAGGGCGGCTACCTTGGCCAGCGTGGCGGGAGGCAGTTGGTCGCGGCCGGCGTTCAGGTCGTAGTTCCACTGGCCGAAGCTCTGCCAAGTGGTGGCGGCGCCCTTGTGGCCCTGCACTTCAAACGTGCCGGGGGCCATGGTCACTGAGGGCGTCAGCTCGCTCAGGGGCGGGGCCGCTTCTTCCTCTTCTACGGCGGGCAGGTTGGCCAATTGCCAGGCGTAGGTTTCCTGGCTGCCGGCCGTGGTGCGGGCCACCGCGGTGCCGGCGGGAAGCTGCCGCTCCTGGTAGCGCAGGGGCAGCGCAGTGGGCACGGTTACGCGGAGCGTGGCGGTTTGCACGGCCAGGCCTTCTTCCTCCTGCGGCTGCCACTCCGGATAAAACAGCGTGTTGTCCGACACAATCTCGTAGTCGAATTCCACGGTGTAAGGGCCCTGGGGCTGGCGCAAATCGGCGTAGCGCACCCGAATGTCCGTCATGATGCTGCCGCCCGCGTCGCCCATGCCCTGGTCGTGGATTTCAGCGGCCCGCAATTGGTGCAGCAAGCGCCCGTCGGCGTCGTACACGGCGCCGCGCAGGTAGCTCAGGGTGTTGAGGGCGTCGTAGTGCACCGCGTGCTGGCCGAAGTCATCGCCGGCGGGGTCGAGCACGGTCACCACCCGGTGCACGGTGTGCACCAAACGCCCGGCCGACTTCACGGTCACGACTTCGTCGTCGGCCCGCAGCACGGCGTGCGCCCCTTCGCGCAAGGCCGCCGGGATGTCGGCCACCGCGTACTTGGGCTGGGGTGCCGCCGAGGGCAGCCACAGAAAGCCGCTCAACGGAAGCGCGGCAAGGAGGGGGAACAATGCTTTCATGCAGTCAATGAAAAAACGCTGGGAGAGCACCTACGCCTTCTTTTTTATCACCAGCTTCTCCGCCTGCTTTTCCAGCATCAGCCGGTAGAACTCGCGCAGATGCGCGTATTCTTCGGCCTGGTACATGGTGTTGCGCAGGTTGAGGCGGCTGGTGAGCTGCACTTCGCCCGGCGTGGCGCCGCTCACGTTGTAGATGAAGCGGCCGCCGTTATTGGGCAGGTCGATTATCGCGGGCTTGGGCGTTTCGGCCATCTCGTAGCCGGCGGGCAGGGTCAGGTTCACCATCGTGGTTTCTTCCTGCGCGGCCCCGAAGTCAACGGGGAACAGCCGGTCGTCGTGCCGGAAGGGGTTTTGGTCGCTGCTGAATTCCCGGAGCGGGCTCAGGTACAGTGTGCTGGCCGTGCTGTTGTCGTCGGCCGCTTGGGCGAACTCGTAGTCCATGGCCAGGGGCTTGGCCACGTTCTCGCGCTCCGACACCGCAAACTTGGGCACGGTCCAGCCGCTGTGGGGGCGGGCCAGCTCGGCCAGGTATTTTTTCTCGCCCAGGCGGGCCAGCTCTTTGCGCGCTTCTACGCCCGCGTAGCCGCCGTGCTCTTCGTGCACCTTGCCCGAGAGGCCGCCCTGGGCGTCCAAGGTCAGGTTGATTTGCCGGTAGTGCACGTTGCGCTGGGTGGGGGCCAAGTTGACCCAGCGGCTCTCGGCCGTGTTTTTCATTACCAAGCGGCCGGTTTGGTTGAGGCAGCGCTCGGGGAGCACGCCACAGGGCAGTAGGGGCTCGGTGGCGTCCACCAGCAGCTCTTTGCCGTCGGCCAGCGGCACCAGCGCCACCACGTAGTTGAACTTGCTGAGCAGGGGCATGGCCTGGTTGATGCGGCCGTGGCTGCGGGTGCTGAGCAGCACGGGGTGGGCGGGGAGGCCGGCGTCGCGCAGGGCGGCGATGAGCAGCAGGTTCACGTCGGCCGCGGTGCCGCGGTGCGCGTCGTAGGCCTTGCGCAGCGACACCTCGCTGGAATAGCGGTTGGTGCCGTTATAGCGCACGCTGGCCATGATGAGCTGGCGCACGGCGCCGCGCCGCGGGCGGCCGGGTCGGGGTGCAGCGCGGCCAGGGCCTTCATCTGGTCCTTCAGGAAGATGCGCGTGACGCGCTCGAACACCACCTGAAATCCTTCCCCGTGGCCTTCCAGGCGCGTGATGCCGTAGTCGCAGAGCACCGCGGCCGCGGCGGTCAGGTCTTTGTTGTCAACCTGGCCGAATTTAATGGGGTCGGGCAGGTTCTTCGGTTGGGCGTGCGCGCTGGTTGCGGCCAGGCAGGCACCAAGAACCAGGGGAAGCATCTGCCGCCAGTGGCGCAGCAGGTAAAGGGCGTGCATCAGCAAAAAAGAAGGGGGTAGACGGTCCTCCGAACCCTAAAATTAGAAGACCGAATTCATTGCCCATCCATGATTAAGATATTTATTTTCAGCTGTGCTGCGGCGGCGGTTTGTGGCTACACCACCTCTTCGGCCGAGGGCTGCGGGGCGGGCTCGTGCGCGGCGGAAACCGGCACCGGGCCGCTGGCCTTCAGGCTAAACAAATACGCCACCGCCACCAGCACGCAGAGCAGGCTCAGGCCGTGCACGTAGGGCAGCCGGGCGGGCAGGTTGGAGAATATCCAGCCCGCCAGCAGGGCGCCCAGGCCAATGCCCACTTCGAGGGCAATGTACATGGTGGCCACGGCGCGGCCCCGGTGCTCGGGGTGGCTCAGGTCGATGGTCCAGGCGTAGAGCGAGGGCGAATTCAGCCCGGCCCCCACGCCAAACACCACGGCCGCCGCCAGAAACCACCCCACCGACGGCGACCACACCAGCAGCGCCAGTCCCGCGGCCAGAATCAGGGTGGACCAGCGCAGCACCGGCACCCGTCCGTGCACGTCGGACACCTTGCCCGCCAGCAGCCGAATGGCCAGCGAGGCCACTGTGAAAAAGACGTAAAACAATCCTTTGGTGGGGCCATCCAGCCCCAGCAGGCGGCTTTGGTCGGGCACCACGGTGAGCACCGCTCCGTAGGGAAACAGGCACAGGCCGGTAACCAGCGCGGCCGGCAGCACGGCGGGCTCCAGCACCTCGTTCCACTTCAGCTTCAGCAGCGACAGGCTGAAGCGCTGGCGCTGGGCTTTGGGCAGGGTTTCGGTGAGGGTGCCCTGCACCAGCAGCGAGAGCAGCGCCGTGGCACTGGACCAGTAGAACATGGTGTTGAGGGAAAACGTCTGGGCCAGCCACGACCCAAACGCCGGCCCGAAGGCCATGCCCAGCGCGCCCGTCACCCCGAGCAGGCCCATGGCTTCGCCGCGCCGGTCCACGGGCACGATGTCGGCGATGAACGCGGCCGTGCCCGTGGGCTTGAAGCCGGTGCTGAAGCCGTGCAGCAGCCGCAGCGTGAGAAACCCCGTGACGGTGAGCGCCCAGGGGTAGAAAAACCCGCACACAAAGCACACCAACGAGCCAAAGACCATCACCGGAATGCGGCCCACGGTGTCGGCCAGCTTGCCCGAAAACGGCCGCGAAATGGCCGCCGTGAGCGTAAACAGGGCAATGATGTAGCCCTTGTACTCGCCGCCGCCCAGCCGGGTGAGGTGGTCGGGCAGCTCGGGCAGCAGCAGGTTGAAGCTGAGGAAAAACAGGAACGACGACAGGCACATCAGCCAGAAGCCGACGGAGTAGGTGCGGGGAGCGGAAGAGGCCATGGATGCCGCAAAGGTCGGAAATAATGGGCCGGTTTGGCCGCTACGGACTCGAATTAGCAGCCGTTTCAAGAAGACGGGAGCCGGATTTTCCTTCGGAATGCTCTGCGTGGTTGCCCTGTGCTGTTTCGGAGTTGCACCTCTGTGCTGTTTCGTAGTTGTACTCCGGAACTGTAGCTGCTGTGCTGTTTCGGAGTTGTACTCCGGAACTGTAGCTGTTGCGGAGTACAACTCCGCGTGGCGGGCAAGGTATCGTTCAGGCGTTGGGAACTGCACGTCCTCATCAGCCCATTTTCGGAGTGCAACTCCGAAACAGCAGGGTTCCGCGAGCCCGGTTGCCCTGGTTTGGGCAGGTGGAAAAGCCCAACCTTAACTCAGTACTCCGCTGTGGCACAGGTGGTGTTGGCCTACAATAACCATGCTTTCGCTGGGCCTGGGGTGCATGGGCGCTGCCGCTTGCACTACCTTAGCTCATTCTCCTTATACCGAATTCATGCTAGGCTTGTCCAACATTCTCCCGCTCAACGAAAGTCAGCGGTTGCAAGCATTGCGGCCTTATCAGCTCCTCAACACCATGCAGGACGAGACCTTCACGGAGCTCGTTCGCCTGGCGGCAAAGCTGTTTAACGTGCCCATCGGCATCATTGCGTTTGTGGAAGAAGAAACGGTTCGGTTTGGGCTCAACTACGGCCTCGACCCCGCCCTGGACCGCGTCAACCGCTGGGAAACCCTGTGCTCGGTGGCGATGCTTGAGGAAGGCGTTAGCGTGTATTCCGACTTGCACAACCGCCCCTGCGACCTGATTAACCCCGGCTTGGTGCGCGACATGAAGTTGGGCTTTTACGCCGGCACCACCTTGCGCACCAAAGACGGCTTTCCGCTGGGCGTGCTCTGCGTGATTGACTACCGGGCGCGCTTGTTCACGCCGCAGGAAGGCGACCTGCTTGAGCAACTCGGCGCCGTGGTCATGCGCCTGCTGGACCTGCGAATGCACCTCTTGCAGCAGCCCACCTGGAACCAGCAGTTGTGGGCCAGCGTGTACGAGCGCATCGAATCCTCGGTGCAGCGCATCGAAACCCTGGCCGCCCTGGCCAGCTGGGAAGAGCAGGAGCACAGCGAAGCCGCCGACTCGTACCGGGAATCCACCCGGGATGAAATTGCGCGGGTCATTGCCGTGCTCATGGAGCAAATCACCCTGTTGACTCCGTAAATCCCGTTTTCAGGTAAGAAAGCGGGGCGTCTTTGAGCCTGACTGCTGCCGTTTGGCGCTGCATTCAAGTCTTTTGCCTTGCTCTCGTTAAGGGCTTATCCCAGTAATTGAGCCTTTCGGGCGTTGTACTCCTGCTCGGTGATGGCGCCTTTTTCTTTTAAAATGAACAGCTTGGCCAGCTCGTCGCTCACGTTGGCGCTGCGAGTGGGGGCCCAGCCCTCGTTGTACTCCGCATTGAATGCCTCATCGGACATCATCAGCCAAATGATGGTATGGTAAAAGCCGATGAGGGACGGAATAAACGTCCAGCAGAGCAGTAGGCAGGCGACGCCCCGACCGGTTTTGCCCAGGTAAAAATATTGGCCTCCGAAGCTGCCGAGGAAGAAAGCAATGAAAATGGCGGCGATTCTGTCTTTCATGCAGAGGAAGAAAAAGGGGTGAGAAGTCGGGGGCGCCAGTGGCCGGGCAGTGCGTCAGCGCCAAGCCACTGGGTTGCCCGGGGCGCCGAATATAGCAGTACGGCGGGGCCTGAGTCCGGGGCGGCCATCCCGTAGAACTATTGCTTCTGTCAAAACGGCGGCTTCCGCACTTCCGGCCCCACCCTTGCCCCAGCCTGCGCAATGCGTAATATCCTGAAAATCATCTCTGTCAAGCGTCCCTCTTTCGGTAAAAACCGCTGGTAAGCATGCGCGAGCAGATATCAGTCCTGCGGACTTTGGGTGTGCCCAGCTAACTCGATAATTTAGGCCAGGACACCCATGCACCCGCGTTTAGCTTGGCGGGGCCGCACACCACCAGAAGGTCGGCTGCCACGGCCCGCACCAGCGCATCGCCCGCGCCCGAGCCACCGGTGGGCTGTGACAGGAAGAAGCCCCAGCCGCTGGTGGGGCAAGGGCTTCTTTGGGGATACTGCAAATGAAACTTGCATAGCGTACCACACATTCGTGGTTTGGAAAATTAAGGTCTAGGTCTGATGGGATTTAGGACAGCAAGCTTTTGCTTGATTTCTTCGTAAATCTTCACTCCGGTATTTTCATTCACCTCAAGCGTAACTGCCAACCCGTAACGAATAGTGTCTTTGCTGTTGAGACCAGGAGCATCTTTACGGCAGTCAATTTTGATTATCAACTCTCCGCCATTTATATATGGGTCAGCTTGAGAGCCAACGAGAATGTCATGTTGGACAGTACCTCGACGTGTAGTTTTCCAATCTATCCCTTTTCTCTCCAATGTCAACTGTTCGCCCTTCGGTACATAGTTGTCACCAGTAATATTGTCTATATAAAGCCGTGCTTGCCTATACTGGCGAGACTGCCAGTTAGTGGGAGAAATCCATGCGAGAGTGATTGTAAGTCGTCTCTCAACAGTGGCTCTGTCAAGCGCTTCTGGTAATGGGAAAACAAACTCATGAGCGTGTTCCGTCTCTAATTCACCCCAACCCAATAGGGTGACTCGATTATCTGTGCAAGACAGTACGCGCTGGTCATCAACAACCCCGTATCCTAGATAAGGAGAAATATGCTTTTTGATAAATTTTGGAGGTACGCCGGGTTTATACTTTACGATACTATGCAAGAGGTCGCTACTTTGTTGCCAACTGGCTCCATGCACAAGTAGTGATTTGATAAGTACTGCATAATACTCATGTGGAATCTCTTCTTGGATTCCTCTATCCATATTGATACCGTCGAGCATTTCGTGCAATTGGCAAGCTAGCCGTGTAGCTAATGCTGTTGCACTGCTTGTGCCCCATTGGTAACCAACACTGGATAATGAACCAGATTGACCTGGGATTGCCACGCTAATCCCTGGAGGTCTGTGGGCGAACTTCAGATTTTCTAACAAAAGAAGTGTTGTTGCAGCTGGGTTAGGCTGATTCATGTGCTTTTTATAGCACTTTCTTCCGCCAGATACTAAAATATCAGGCTTTATAGAGCCACGATAACCAAACCCAATGCGACTGATGGGACTCATTAAATGCTTGTCGAGCACGAGAATGTAACGGTCAGATTCAATGGCATCAGGACCTGCGTCCGTTTGGGCTGCCCCTACGGTAATAGCGTTTATAGCCTCCGATGGGGTGAGTACTTTCCGATTGATATTGTCAGAAATGATGTAGTCAAGCACCATCAACTCTCGTTCCTCTGGGCTAGCACGGTCAAAGTCTACTACTGGTACAGGAAGTTCGATGTTCGCAAGGACGTTACCCGCGCTGATGATGAAAAGTACATCGTACTTACAGGATAACCAATCCAATAGCCGAGCCCAGGCGCTCAAACTCTGGTGAAATGGGCGGGAAATATCACCAATAGAAAGATTGATGATTTTTACGCTAGGAGCAACGGCTGAAACTTCGCCCTCGCCTTCGAACAACCTCTTTACTGCCCGATGAATAACGTCAACGGGCAGCATCTTAGATGGCATCTGTTCTATCGGACTGGTAAAGCCTGGTTCCAGAACCATAATAGGCCTTACGTATAGTGTGTTATGAAGCGGCTCTGCTGATGCGTCGCTCAAATCGCCCCGTGTGATAAGTGATGCCATAGCGGTGCCATGGTATCGCTGGTCAGCTGGGTATAGTGCTTCGTTTACTCCATCAATATCAATAGTCAATCGGCCTGCAACAGCTGAATGATTTTGGATTGGCAATCCATCTAGCAGCGCTGCGATTGGTTCTTCGTATCGTGGAGCAGGAGCACTTTCAGGTTCTTGGCCCTCTACCGGTTCAGCATCTTCTTCATCTGGGTGGCCTGGCCAAAGGCTCTGCCCTAGCGGACGAAAGAAAATGACTTCGGGTGCTTTTAAAAGCTCTACTTCGGTGTTATTTGTTAAATCGTAAAGAAGTTCAAGAGGAAGTTCAGCTGCTACTGCGTGATAATGGATTTCAGGAATGAGACAATAGGAGTCTGTAAGTACTCGCCCCCCGTTACGCTCGACCAGGCTTTTGAAACGCTGATAAACGGCATCAGTTCTTTCTAAGTCGTCTTGCTCAGTCGTTGACGTACGGGAATAAGTACCGTCTTTCTTGAGCTTGGGAGCAGGAGTATGCTTCTTTGTGATAAATAGCAGTTCAACCTCAGCTAAGACTGGCGAATTTGTTAATGCTACCATTTCAGCCACATGTTCCCGGAAACCTGTATCACGTAGTCTGTCCTCGACACTATAGAGGCGAACACCCGTCAGGAGCTTAAACAGCTGCTTGAACTGGCTTGTACCAAATTCAAAATCCCGCTTCTCTGTATAGTCTTTCCAAAGCGAGAGGATTTTCTGCATGCTGGCCTCGTTCTGGAGGGTGAGAAAAACACGGCTTGAGCTTGGATACTCGGGGTCTAGGCCATCCTCGTCCTCGTTGGCAGCATTTTCTACAATGGTTGGAGTAAAATCAAACTCATAGGCAAGGAACTGAAGTTCTTCTGTTTGCTTAACTGATTTATAAAATTCATCTACTGTACTTCTTAGCTCTAGCACCAATACCATTTCGGGTACACTGTCTTCTATGTCATTTGCTAAATGGAAATTAGTAAACTCCGCAAGTGTTTTATCCCAATCATTTTTGAATTTTTTTCCTTGTTTACCGGGGTTTACTTTGGTTTTATCAATGGGTGGTGAACCTCCTTTGGTGTAATCCGCATCGGTAGCCTGGGGAAAGAAGAGAACGGGTTTTTTAGACATTAGTGAAAGTTTTTTTATTTTCTACTTCTTGTAAGGAAAAGGCCATAATATCACGCAGATTGGGTCCTGGTATCGCTAAGGCAAAGCGCCGCCTTATGGACAGACCAAATTCTTCTATTTCAGCAAAGCTTAGGCCATGTAGGTCACCAACAACCTTGTCTTTTGGCGTGGGGAGTTTGTGTCCGAAGTCTGTCTCAAACTTGTTGAGCCAATCACGAATCAACTCCTTATCCGGCTTGTCTACTCTGAGCTTTACTTGGAAACGACGCCATACTGCCTTATCAAGAAGTTCGGAGTGATTCGTAGCTGCTACAATCACGACGTAGCTCGGAAGCTTATCTATCTGCAAGAGTAGTGAACTGACTACGCGCTTGATTTCGCCGGTTTCGTGTTGGTCGCCCCGTTCTTTGCCAATTGCATCAAATTCATCAAAGAACAGCACACACTGTTGAGTCTTGATGAAGTTGAACATTTTCTCTAAGCGACTGGCTGTTTCGCCCAAATAGCTGCCAATTATGCCGTCGTAGCGTATGACAAACATTGGTAACATCAGTTCAGTGGCAAGCACTTCAGCAATAGAAGTTTTGCCATTGCCCGGTTCGCCTACCAATAACACCCGGTTGCGAGGTTCCAGATTGTAAGACCGCAACACATCGGCTCGTGAGTATTCGGTGACAAACTCCTGAATGGAGCTACACACGAACTTGTCTAGAACAAGGTGACTGAGGGGCTTATTGGGCGTTACTGAATATAAAAAACTTTCTATTTTGTCATATAGAATAGGGGTTACTGAGCGGCTAGATGTAGGAGCAAGGCTGGTTTGGGTTGTTTTAAGAGCCTCTTCGAGTTGATTAGCAATGACGTTGTGTTGCTTGACTCGCTCTTCGGCGATAACAGCTTCAACGACTTTTTTCGTCATGCTGGTATCGCCGGAAAGCCCAGCTTTAACGAGTTTTAGTAGGAGGTCTGCGCGTGCCATTTGACATAGGGGAAGTATGGCTGGGGGCTACCAGCCAAAACCTCTTAAGATACTTTGCTAATATTTTGGGCAGCCTTGTGAATCTAAGCTTTCTTAAAGGCTAACTATAATAGTAAAGTTAATCAATTTGACCCGGTGTTGCCAATGCGCAGTAAGACAATGTATTCCATTTATTTGATATGATGCACTATTCAAAATGTATCGTGGGTGCCGCAATATAGCGCCTTGCACCACACCCCCTGCCAAAACGGCCGCCTCCTACCCCCGGCCCCAACTTTGCCATCTCCCTGGCAATGTTTGAATTCCTAAAATCCATCTCCGCCAAAAACCCCAACGGCCGGCGCGGCCCCGACCAGCCCGCCGTGAGCGTGCGCGAGCGGGTATCGGCCCTGCGCCACCTGCCTGCCTTCCTGAAACTCATCTGGGCCACCAGCCCCCGGTTGGCCCTGGCCAACATCGTGCTGCGCCTCGTGCGGGCCTTTTTGCCGCTGGCCACGCTTTACGTCGGCAAGCTGATTATTGACGCCGTGGTGGGCCTCACCCGGCTGCCCGCCCTCGAGCGGGTCCTCACGCCCGTGCTCACCCTCGTGGCCCTGGAGTTCGGCCTGGTGCTGCTGGCCGATGCCCTGGGCCGCGGCGTGGCCCTGCTCGACTCGCTGCTCGGTGACTTGTTCGCCAACCAGTCGTCCATCCGCCTCATGGAGCACGCCGCTGAGCTCGACCTCGACCAGTTCGAAGACAGCACCTTTTACGACAAGCTGGAGCGCGCCCGCCGCCAAACCCTCTCCCGCACCGTGCTCATGAGCCAGGTGCTGGCCCAGGGCCAGGACGCCGTCACGCTCGTGCTGCTGGCCGGCGGGCTGGTGGCTTTCCAGCCCTGGCTGCTGGCGCTGCTGCTGCTGGCCGTGGTGCCCGCCTTTCTAGGCGAGTCGCACTTCAACGAGCGCAGCTACTCCCTCTCGCACTCCTGGACGCCCGAGCGCCGCGAGCTCGACTACCTCCGCCAAACCGGCGCCTCCGACGAAACCGCCAAAGAAGTCAAGATTTTCGGCCTCTCCAGTTTCCTCATCGACCGCTTCCGCGTGCTCTCCGACGATTTCTACCGCCAAAACAAAAGCCTCGTGCTGCGCCGCGCCGGCTGGGGCGCGCTCTTCGCCGGCATCGGCGCGGCCGGCTACTACGGCGCCTACGTCTACATCATCGCCCGCACCGTGTCCGGCAGCATCTCGCTGGGCCAGCTCACTTTCCTGGCCGGCTCGTTTGCGCGGCTGCGCGCACTGCTCGAAGGCATTCTCAGTCGCTTTAGCTCCGTGGCCGATGGGGCCTTGTACCTCCAGGATTTTTTCGACTTCTTTGCGCTGCGGCCCCACATTGTGCGGCAGGAAGTGAAGGGCGAAACAGCGCGGCCATTCCCCCGACCAATTCAGCAGGGTTTTGAGTTTGAAAACGTCGGGTTTCAGTACAAAAATGGCACAAAATGGGCCATTCGTGACTTGAGTTTCAAACTAGAAGCGGGCGAGAAATTAGCTTTGGTGGGGGAAAACGGAGCGGGCAAAACCACGCTGGTCAAGCTGTTGGCGCGGTTGTACGACCCCACCGAAGGCCGCATCCTGCTCGACGGCCACGATTTGCGCGAGTACGACCCCGCCGAGCTGCGCCAGGAAATCGGTGTCATCTTTCAGGATTTTGTGCGCTTCCAGCTGCCGGCGGGCCAGAACCTGGCCGTGGGCCGCATTGAGGAGCGCCAGAACCAGTCCCGCATCGAAACCGCCGCCCAGCAAAGCCTGGCCGACTCCGTCATTGCGAAGCTGCCCGGCGGCTACGACCAGATGATAGGCCGGCGCTTCAACGGCGGCGTGGACCTGAGCGGCGGCGAGTGGCAGAAAATTGCCCTCGGCCGGGCCTACATGCGCGACGCCCAACTGCTCATCCTCGACGAGCCCACCGCCGCCCTCGACGCCCGCGCCGAGCACGAGGTGTTCCAGCGTTTTGCCGAATTAACAAAAGGGAAAACTGCGGTCCTCATCAGCCACCGCTTCAGCACCGTGCGCATGGCCGACCGCATCCTGGTCATCGAAAACGGGCACTTCGTGGAAATCGGCGCCCACGACGCCCTGCTGGCCAAGGGCGGCCGCTACGCCGAACTGTTTGCCCTGCAAGCGGCGGGCTACCGCTAGCCGTTTGGATATCAGACGGGTTTGCGTAACTTAGGCAGCCCATACCCTTGCTGAGACTGATGAGTTACTCGCCATGCTTACTTCGGGCCCACTCTCAGGGTGCGGGCGCCTGCCTGGCGCCGCCCAGGGCACGCATTGCGGCGGGCGACAGCGGGAGCCGTGGCGTATGCGTTTGCTCCGCCGGGCGCTTCCTTTTCAGCGGCAACCTGCCGAACCAAAGCGCCCAATTGGGCCCGCAAGGTGACGTGGGTGAGCACTAGGGCATTTTTCTGACAAATAATCTGACGAATACAAATTTTTCTGCCTGACTCTTAGACCTTCAGCGCCTTTCTTTTCGTAACTCGAACAGTTCACAAACTTAAATTCCCACTGTAATGGCCCGCATTTTTACCTACTTATGTGTTATGTGCTTTGCAACTGCTTTGGCTGGGTGCATGACCACCCGCGAAGCGCGTGTTGAATCGGATTACAGCTACCGCGGCAATTTTCGGCATTATCGTACCTACGACTTCGTGACCGGTACCGGCCTCACTTCCGACAGCAGCCGCCTGGGCAAGTCCTTGCGCGAGGCCATTCAGCAGCGTTTTCTGGCCCAGGGCTACCGCGTTGCCCGGCGGCGGCCCGACATGCTGGTGAACTTCCGGGTGTACCAGGGCGACATGAACTTCCACGGCTTTCAGCAGGAAGACCTTTCCCAGTGGATTAAACGCAACGTTGAGGAAACCGACGACACTCCCAAAGAGGAGCGCCAGGGCTACGAGCCCGTGCGCCTGCTGCTGGCCGAGGGCACGCTGCTCGTCACCCTCATCGACGTGAAAACCAACCGGGCCGTGTGGAACGGCTACGCTTCGGGCGTGACCGTGCCCGAAGGCCCGATGGGCGAAATCGTGCTCAAACGCTCCGTGCGTTCCATTCTGGACCGCTACCGCGTCTTCACCGAGGAGTTTGCCAACGGCACCGCGCCCCGCGCGTCTGATGCCGAAGAGGAAAGCGGCCGGTAGAGAAGCTCAACCGGCCCCAAGGGCCGCGTGTCGCACCTGAATCAATTCGGCGGCGATGCTGATGGCAATTTCCTCGGGCGTCTGGCTGCTGATGGGCAGCCCGATGGGCCCGCGCAGCTTGGCCACCGCTTGTTCGGAAAAGCCTTCCTCCGCTAGTCCGCGGCGCAGCTCGGCCACTTTTGCGGCGCTGCCCATCACGCCCAGGTAGCGGTAGGCGCGGGGCAGCAAGTGGCGCAGCACCACGGCATCGGTGCGGTAGCCCACGGTCATCACCACCACGTAGTGGTTGGGCCCAGCCGGGACTTCGCGGGCCACGTCTTCGTAGCGGATGATGCGCCGGAGGTGCGCAAACTCGTTGGCGTCGAAGGTGGGTAAATCAGCCCGGTCGTCGAGCACGGTTACGTGGAAATCGAGCGTGGCCAGCACGCGCGAAAGCGCCAGGCTCACGTGTCCGCCGCCCACAATGGTGAGCCGCTCGCGGAATCCCATCTGCTCGCGGTAGCTCCACGGCGGGCCGGGCTGATAGAAGTAGAAAGGCACCGCACCCGCCGGGGAGGCCAGCCCCGGCTTCTCGGGATGGAATTGCAGCCCGCGGGCCACACTTAGTTGCAATGCGCCGCTAGTTCCTCGGGTCATTGCCTTTTCGATGGCGTCGACGGCGGTTAAATCGGCGGGCGCCAGGGGCCAGAGCAGCACGTCTTGCTCGCCGGAGCACATCATGCCCGAGCGGTCTGCGGGGGCCTCGCGCCGGTGAATCTGGGGCCGCAGCAGGGGAGCAGGGTCGGTTTCGCGGAGCTGCTGCCGCGCTAGCTCCACCCACTTGTGCTCCATGATGCCCCCGCCCACGGAGCCTGCCACCGCGTCGGGCGTGATGGCCATTTTGAAGCCCTGGCGCCCTGGGCTGCTGCCCTCGCTGCGCACCACGCACAGCAGCGCCACCGGCGTACCGGCCCGCAGGCTGGCGGCTGCCAGGGCCCAAACGGGCAAGTCGCGGGGAGTGGCGGGCATTAGGGAAAGCAGGAAAAGCGTTTATGGAAGCGGTTTCCACCCCGCTGCGGTTCTGTTCAACAGGGAGTGGGGTGGGCCTTATTCCTCTCTGTGCTCTGTCCGTGTGGCAAGGCTAGCTGGCTTCTTCCTCCCGCGTCACGGTGCCGGTGATGTACCCAAAAGGTGCGTCGGTGGCCACAAATATTTCGTTGGTGTTGGCTTGGCCGAACGGCTCCAGGTTGAAGGGGATGTGGTGCTTGTTGGGCATCACGAGGCTGATTTCCTTTACTTCCTCGTTGTCTTGCAGGATTTTTTCGCCGATGGCATACAGCGTGTGCTGCACCGACAGGCTGTTGTGCTCCGAGAAAGTGCGCAGCAGCGACTGACGAACGCGGCGGTGCAAAGCCTCAAAATCCAGCTCCGTGGAAGCGTACGCCCAGCTGGCCTCGCATTCGGTGGCCAGTATTCGGTCGGTGGTTTCGGGCAGCACGGTGAACTCGTCTTTGGGGTACCCAAAAAAGGCGGAATCTGTCGTTTTCAGCAGCATCAGGCCTTTTAGGCCGGCCTGGACCCTGGCCCCGCCCGCCGTGCGCGTCACCACAGCGGTGCGCTTTTCGGAGCCGCCGCCCGTGAAGGCGTGGGCATGGGCCACCCCGTCGAAGGCCATGCGCTGCCACAGGTGCTCTACTAGCTCAATGCGTACCTGCGTCACTTGCGGGTTGCGGGACAGAAAATGCTGCGTGAGCGCCAGCCCAAACGCTTCGACGGTGCCCGTGAAGTGCTCGCGGGCCAGGGCGTACACGGTATTTTTTTGGGTGTCGGTGGGCAGGATGAGGGAGTTGTCGCCCTCGGTATGGGCCGTGTCGAAATCGCCCGTCAGGGCCACGCTCACCGACACTTGCCGAAATTCGTGATGACCTTCGTGCCGGATGATGCGCGACAGGTTGACCGCATTTTTGCCGTACGTGTTGGCGCCTAGTTTTATACGCATCGGTTTTTGATAATCTCGGGCTGAAAAGCCCCCAATGTAGCGCAAAACATAGCCCCATGCTCGACCTCGCCCTGAAAAGCCGCCGCGTCGTTTGCCCCGATGGCGTGCGCGAAGCCGTAGTGGTCCTCCAAGGCGGCCGCATCAGCCACGTGTTGCCCCACGACGCCGAACCACCCGGCGTTCCGCTCGTGGACGTAGGCAACCTAGCCGTGCTGCCGGGCGTCATCGACCCGCACGTGCACATCAACGAACCTGGCCGCACCGACTGGGAGGGCTTCGACACTGCCACCCGCGCGGCGTTGGCCGGCGGCCTCACCACCTTGGTTGATATGCCGCTGAATTCGGCCCCGGTCACGACTTCGGTGGCGAATCTGGCCATCAAGCGGGCGGCTACGCAGGGCCAGTTGCATTGCAACGTGGGTTTCTGGGGCGGCGTGGTGCCTGGCAACGCTGGCGAAATAGAGCCGTTGATTACGGCCGGCGTGCTCGGTTTTAAAGCTTTCCTGACGCATTCGGGCATCGCTGATTTTCCGAATGCCACGGAAGCGGATTTGCGCCAGGTGATGCCCGTGTTGGCCCGGCACGGTTTGCCGCTGCTGGTGCACTGCGAGTTGTCGGATGATAATGATGCCTGGAAGCAGAACGACCACCGCTCGTATCCAAACTATCTCGCCTCGCGGCCCAAGGAATGGGAAGACGACGCCGTGGCCATGATGATTCGTCTGTGCGAGGAGTTTCGCTGCCCGGTGCACATCGTGCATTTGTCGTCGGCCAATTCCATTGCGCCCATCGCGGCCGCCAAGGCCAAAGGGCTGCCGCTAACGGTGGAAACCGGCCAGCACTACCTGTACTTCAATGCCAAAGACATTGCCGACGGCCAGACGCAGTTCAAGTGCGCGCCGCCCATCCGCGAGAAGGCCAACAACGACCAGCTCTGGGCCGCCTTGCAGTCCGGCATCATTGATTTCGTGGCCACCGACCACTCGCCCGCGCCACCCGACTTGAAGCAGCTCGAAAGCGGCGACTTTGCCACCGCCTGGGGCGGCATTGCCTCGCTGCAACTGGCCCTGCCGGTGCTGTGGACGGCCGCTCGCCGGCGCGGTGCTACGCTTCCGGACCTGGCCCGCTGGCTGAGCGAGAACCCCGCCAAGCTCGCCGGTCTGAGCCAGCGCAAGGGCAAAATTGCACCCGGCTTCGACGCCGATTTGGTGGTGCTGGACCCGGAAAAAACCTTCGTGGTGAGCGAAGAAATGATTCAGCACAAACACAAGGTGTCGCCTTACATTTGCCAGGAACTGGCGGGTGTGGTGGAATTAACATTCATGGGCGGCGAACAGGTTTATCAGCGCCCCGCCTTCACCCACCTCAACCAAGGCAAACTTCTAACCCGGTAGCTGGATGCAGCAAGAATACTTATTGCGCGCAGAGCGCATCATGCAGCGCATTCAGCAACTAGCCGCCATCAGCGAAGACGCCAACGGCGTAACGCGCACTTTCGGAACGCCCGCCTTCCTGGAAGGCCGCGCCTTGGTGCAAAGCTGGTTGGAAGCCGCCGGCCTGGTAACCCGCGTGGATGGCATCGGCAACTTGCGTGCCCGGCTGGAAAGCCCACTCGCCGGGGCCAAAACCTTCGTGCTGGCCTCGCACATTGATACGGTGGTTAATGCTGGCAAATTCGACGGGCCGCTGGGCGTGCTCATGGGGCTCGATTTGCTGGAAAACCTTATGGCGCGGCAGGTTGAATTGCCGTTTCACATCGAGTTGATTGCCTTTAGCGACGAGGAAGGCGTGCGCTTCCACACCACCTACTTGGGCAGTAAAGTAGTGGCCGGCTCCTTCGACCACGCCCTACTGGCCCGTACCGACGCGGACGGCATCACACTGGCTCAAGCCCTCGAAACTATGGGCGCCGAAACAAATCAAATTGCTGTCGATGCCATTCCGGCGGCTGATTGGCTGGGGTATTTTGAGATGCACATCGAGCAGGGCCCGGTACTGTGGGAACGGCAGGTGCCGGTGGCGCTGGTCACGGCCATTGCCGGGCAGCAGCGCGTGGAACTCACATTTCGGGGCATGGCCGGCCACGCGGGCACCGTGCCCATGGACATGCGCCAAGACGCCCTGTGCGCCGCGGCTGAGTTTGTGCTCACGGCCGAGCAATTTGCCCAAGTGCACGGCCGCGGGCTGGTAGCTACCGTGGGCAAGCTGGCGGTAAGCCGGTCGGCCAGCAACGTCATTCCTGGCGAGGTGACGTGTAGCCTCGACCTGCGCAGCCCCGACGAGCAGCAACTGGCCCAAGCCCATGACTTCCTGCGCGGCCACGCCGAGGCCTCGGCCGGCCACCGCAACGTGCAGCTGGAGTGGCAGCCGGTGCAGCAGACCGCGCCCGTAATCTGCGAT
The DNA here is from genome assembly GCF_036388155.1 of Hymenobacter sp. Taxonomy (NCBI): domain Bacteria; kingdom Pseudomonadati; phylum Bacteroidota; class Cytophagia; order Cytophagales; family Hymenobacteraceae; genus Hymenobacter; species Hymenobacter sp. Next base: position 20,566 of record NZ_DASVSI010000066.1, read on the forward strand.
GCCGACCTGAACAGCTTGCTGGCCCAAGCCATCGCCGAGCGCGGCCACGAAACCATTCCGCTGGTGAGCGGCGCTGGCCACGACGCCGTGCCAGTGTCCTTGGTGGCGCCGGCTACCATGATGTTTATCCGCTGCTACAAAGGCATCAGCCACAACCCGCTGGAGAACGTGGAGCTAGCCGATTTGGCCGCCGCCGTGGCTGTGGCCGACCGGTTCATTTATCAATTGAAAGCCAAGCATGAAAAGTGAAAGACCGCCCTGTTCAGCCGGCGTCCGCTTGTCGAAGCGTCCATCCTGCGTAGCTAATTTGATTTAGTGCTGCGGTAGAGATGCCTCGACTCCGCGGACGCCAGCTGAGCAGGGCGGCTTGTTTTACTCTTTTCCATTTCACACCTCATTTTTCATCCCACCCAGCACATGGAAATGTCGGCCCTGACCCGCTCGGTCGTAAAGCGCAACCACGCCATCATCGCCCCCGATGGCTACATCAACAGCAACGTGCCCGGCTGGACGGGCTGTACCGTCAACGTCATCATCAACGAGCAGATGGGCGCCCGCCTGTGCCAAACGCTGATTACGCTGACCGACGCGGGCCGATTGGTGGGGGAGACGCAGGCCTCGCAGATTTTCTTCTACGTGGTGCAGGGCCAGGTGCAGGTGGCGGTGGGCGGCGAAACCCGCACGTTGGCTGTGGGGCAATACGTGTACATTCCGGTTGGGCAAGCCTATGAATTCACGCAGCCGAGCGCCGGCACGCAACTGCTCACGTTTCACAAAGTGTACGAACCACTGGCGGGCCACGCCACGCCGGGCGTGTTTTTCGGCGAGCGCGACTACAGCAAAGCACCCGTGTACATGAACGACGAGGCGCTGCGCATCCAGGAACTGCTGCCGAACGAATTGGGCTTTGACATGGCCGTGAACATTTTCACCTACGGCATCGGCGGCAACCTGCCCATGGTGGAAACGCACATCATGGAGCACGGCCTCATGTACCTGGAAGGCCAGGCCATTTACATGCTCGACCAGTGCTGGTACCCCGTCAAAAAAGGCGACTCCATCTGGATGGCGCCCTACTGCCAGCAGTGGGCCACCGCCATGGGCCAGGAGCCGTCGGTGTACATCTACTACAAGAACGTGAACCGGTTTCCGACGGTGATGTAGCGCGGACTTTGTAGTCCGCGCAAAATAAAACGTCCTGCTCATCTGACGTCTGCGGAGTCGAAGCATCTCTGCCGCGCAACTAATTTCGAATGCAATGAAATTTATTGAACGGTTATTCTCGGTGCTGGCTTGGCTGCAAATCTTTGTTTCTCCAGCCATTATCGCTGCAATTGCAGGCACGCTTATTTGGCTGGGGTTGGGCGGGTTTTGGGGCGCTGTCCTGGCCAGTGCGGTGGGACTAACTGGTTGTATAATTGGAATTGCTTTCGCCGAAAAAGCCCGCCGCGACAAAGGCACCGTTGAATTTATGTCGCGCACTATTGCTCATCCAGAACTGCGCGAAAAAGAAATAGTTGATGACTCTTCTCGAATTAAATAACCTTCCCAAACCGGGCCTTGCCGAAGCCCTGCAGAAATGCTGCGGCTCCACAGCATGGGTAGAAAATATGGTCGCCTTGTTCCCCGTCGCCGATGCTGAAAAGCTGATGGCCGAAGCCACAACGCAGTGGAACAAATTGACGGAAGCCGACTGGCGCGAAGCCTTCACGCACCACCCTAAAATAGGAGGCGACGTGGCCGCATTGCGAGAGAAGTTCGCAAGCACCAGCGCGTGGGCCGAAGGCGAGCAGGCTTCGGTGAAGCAGGCCTCACAAGAAACCCTGGAAGCGTTGGCCGCGGGCAATACTGAATATGAGCAGAAGTTTGGCTACCTATTCATTGTTTGTGCTACGGGGAAAACGGCCGATGAAATGCACGCGCTGCTGCAAGCCCGGATGTCCAATAAGCCCGAGAATGAAATACTAATTGCCGCGGGCGAACAGGATAAAATTACCCGCATTCGCCTGGAGAAAGTATTAACCGCATGAGCCAGATAACGACGCATATTCTCGACACAACCAAAGGCAAGCCCGCTGCCGGAGTGACCATTGCGCTGCTGCAGCAAGCCGGCGATACTTGGCAGGAAATAGCACGCGGCGTGACCAATAACGACGGGCGAATTGCCAATTTATTAGCCAAGGAAACGCGGTTGAAATCGGGAATTTATAAAATGAAATTCTTTACGCAGGAATATTTTGCGCAGGACAATACGGCTAACTTTTACCCGGTTGTAGAAATCATTTTTGACGTAGCAACCACCGAGCATTACCACGTGCCGCTGCTGCTGAACCCATTCGGGTACGCCACGTACCGCGGCTCCTGAACAATGTAGCGTGAAGCTCCAGCTTCGCGTTTCGGCCGGCCATAAAAACGATTACTGTTCGACGATGCGCGAAGCTGGAGCTTCACGCTACATCCACTTAATTCCAACATGAAACTCAGCCTACCAGACTCCGATAAAACCGCCCTGCTCGACCAATTGGGCGTGGCCAACCGGCACTTTCAGCAAACCTACCCCGGCGACAAGCCCGACCGCCAGCCCGTGCACACCGTGTACGGCGGCGCCAACCTGTTCAAGGCCGATACCTGCAAACGCATGGGCGACATTGCCCTCAACAACCTGCAGACCTACGCGCCCAATTTTGTGGAGCTGGCCCGGGTGCTACAGCTGAAAAACCACGAGCACCTGCCCACGCTCTCAACAGACATCGCCGACCTCACTGCCCGCCTCGACGCCATGACGCCCGCCGAGCGCAAGCAGGAGCCGGCCTGGCTAGCCTACTCCGTGTACAACAAGATTGTGCAGAAGCTGCAGCGCGAGCCCGTGGAAGACTTTCGCGTGGATTTTGAGGACGGATTCGGAAACCGCCCCGACGCCGAGGAGGACGAAACCGCCGTGCGTGCCGCCCAGGAAGTGGCCAAGGGCATGGCGCAGGGCACGCTCTCGCCGTTCATTGGCATCCGCATCAAGCCCTTCACCGAGGACATGAAGGCCCGTGGCGTGCGCACCCTGGACATTTTCCTGACCACGCTGCTGGGCGAAACCGGCGGGAAATTGCCCGACAACTTCGTGGTGATGCTGCCCAAAGTGACCATCCCGGAGCAGATGACGACAATGGTGCGCCTGTTTGAGCTGCTGGAGCGGGCGAATAGCCTGCAAGCGGGCACCCTCATGATGGAAACCATGGTGGAAGCCACCCAAATCATCATGGACGAGGAAGGCCGCAACCCGCTCATGCGCATCATCCGGGCCAGCGAGGGGCGCTGCATTGCCGCCCACTTCGGCACCTACGACTACACCGCGAGCTGCGGCATCACGGCCAAGTACCAGACCATGGCCCACCCCGTGTGCGACTTTGCCCACCACATGACCAAGGTGGCGCTGGGTGGCACCGGCATTTTCCTCTCCGACGGCGCCACCAACGTGATGCCCATCGGCCCGCACCGCGGCGACAACTTGAGCTACGCCCAGCTGCGCGAAAACCAAGAATCGGTGCACAACGCCTGGCGCCAGGCCTACCACCACACCACGCACTCGCTCATCAACGGCATGTATCAGGGCTGGGACCTGAACCCCGCGCAGCTGCCCATGCGCTACGCCGCCACCTACAACTTCTTCCTCAGCAGCTACGACGACGCCGTGCACCGGCTGAAAACCTTCGTGGAGCGGGCCGCCATTTCCACCCTCACCGGCGACATTTTCGACGACGCCGCGACCGGCCAGGGCTTACTCAACTTCTTCCTGAAAGCGCTGAATTGCGGCGCCATTTCGGAAGAAGAAATCGAAGCCACTGGGCTGACGCGCGAGGAAATTAACACTCGCTCGTTCTTCCGCATACTGGAAGGGCGGCGCAAGCAGACCGTGGCCTAGCGCGGCCTATCTGCAGGCGGTTGGGTTCGGGGTAAGCTCCACATAACCTTCCCGGGCTGGCGAAGTATGCAAAAGGAGGAGATTTCCTCCTTAACAACCAGCTAATGCCCAAGCATGACGACCGCACAGCAACCCGACGACGAACTCAACGGACCTACCGACCCCGCTCAGCTAGGCAATGACGTGGGCCAGGGCCCCGGTTCGGCACCCGAAGACAACCCCGGCGACATGTCCTCGGTGCTGGCGCGGACCGATGGTAGCCGGGCTGCCGACGACCGGACTGCGGGGGATGAAAGCGGCAGGACTTCTCGGATTGGCTCTGAGTTCGACGAAATACGCCGGCAGGTAGCTGGGCAGCCCGACGAAACCTACGGCACCGTGGGACGCAGCCACGGCCAGGGCCGCGCCGGTTACAACGGCGATGAAGACCGCGGCTACGACCAAAGCGGCCACCGCGGCGGCCTGGGCACCAGCGGCGGGCGCGAAGACTTGTCGGACCGCCGCTTCGATGCCGACGGCAACCCCTTCGCGGGCGGCTACGGGGGCGGCAACTACCGCCAGCCCGACCCCTCCCAGACCGAACACCTGGGCATGCACAGCCAAAACCCCACCGACGAAGCAACCTCGGCGCCCACCAACACCGCAGAAACCAGCGGCGACTAGGTATTCCGACGCGTTGCGGTGCCGCGCACTTCGTGAGGGTTCGGCCTGCGGGAGCATCGTGGTAGGAGTGGAGCCCCGCTAGCTCCGCCAAGGCATTGGCAATACTTTGACGGGAGGCGGGCCTGAGCTGGGCTTGCGGTGCTCCTGCAATGGCCTGATTTTGAGTGGCGGTTGGAATATTCGAGTAGTAGTAGGAATAGCTGCCATGAACTATTTACTTTCACCGGTCTCGGCAGTTTAAAACTGCGGACTGCCGGGGACTGAATGGTTTACTGGATTGCTGCTCTGTCATGAAAAATCTACTGCTGGCAGCCGCATTGCTGCTCATCGGGTCTGCCCGGGCCCAAACCGTTGCGCCCGACCTCGTGCTGACCGGTGGTAAAATCTTCACCTCCGACCCCAGCCGGCCCTACGTGCAAGCCCTGGCCGTGCGCGGCGACCGGGTGCTGGCCGTGGGCACTACCGCCCAAATTGCCCGGCTGGCCGGCCCGCGCACCCGCCGCATCAACCTGCGGGGCCGCACGGTGGTGCCCGGGTTCAACGATGCCCATACGCACTTGCCGGCCGGCAGCCCACTGGGCCGGTTCTTCCGGTTTCCTAAAGCGCCCATGCTGGCCGGCCCCACTTCGGCGCAAGTGCTCGACACGCTGGCGCAGCTGGCGCGCCGGGTGCCGCCCGGCACGTGGCTGGAAGGTGAAATAGGCTTAGCCGCGTTGCTCGACCCGCAAATGCGCCGCACGGAGCTCGACCAGATAACGGCCAATCATCCAATCCTGCTGCACACGCCGTGGGGCCACGGCTGCGTGGTCAATTCGGTGGCGTTGCAGCAGATGCACATCGCCGACGGCGACGCGGCCCCCCTCGGCGGAGCCTACGAACGCTACGCCGGCACCCGTCAGCTCAACGGCTCGCTGCTGGAATACGGCAGCTGGGTCCCGCGCCGCGAGCTACACGGCCAGATTTCCGACGCCGTTTGGGTGCAGCAGCTGAAAGCCTACGGCGCCGAATCCTTGCGTTTCGGCATTACCAGCGTGCAAGAAATGGCCGGTACCCTGCCCCCCGCCCAGACCGTGCGCGTGGTGCAGGCCGCCCAACTGCCTTTGCGGCACCGCATCATGCCGTATTTCATGACTTCCCCGCAGGGCATCAATCACCAGGAGTGGGAAGGCATCAACCGCCGGCCCACGCCGCTGGCGCGGGTAGAAGGCCGCAAGTACGTGCTCGATGCCACCCCGCTGGAAGGCGGGGCCCTGATGCGCCGCCCCTACCCCGGCCGCCCCGGTTGGTACGGCCAGCTCAACTTTCCCGTCGACACCGTGCGCTCCCTCTTGCGCCAGTCCCTCGGCAGCTCCGACCAACTGATGCTGCACATCGTGGGCGACAGCACGGCGAGCTTGGTGCTCCGCCTCATGGGCCAGCTGGCCGATGACGCCACTTGGCAACGCAAGCGGGTGCGCTTCGAGCACGGCGACGGCCTGGCGCCCGATTTGCAGCCCCGCGCCAAGGCGATGGGCGTGGTGGTGGTGCAAAACCCTTCGCACTTCGTGGCCGACATGAACCGTGAGCACGGCGCGGCCGCAGACATTCCCGCCAGCTTCCGCTCGCTGCTGGACGGAGGCATCCCCTTCGCCCTGGGCTCCGACGGCCCGTCAAATCCCTTTCTCAACCTGCTGTTTGCTGCCACGCTGGCCGACCCCAAAGAGGCCCTCACCCGCGAGCAAGCCGTGCGCGCCTACACCGCGGGCGCGGCCTACGCCGAGTTTCAGGAGAAAGAAAAAGGCACCCTCACGCCCGGCAAGCTGGCCGATTTGGCCGTGCTCTCGCAAGACATTTTCACGGTGCCGCTGCCCGCGCTTCCCGGCACCGTGAGCGAACTCACGATGATAGGCGGCAAGGTGGTGTACGAAGCAAAACGCGGCGTGCCCCTCAGCGGGACAGCGCCGCGCCCGGCAAGGAAGCCAATGGCACCCCCGGCTAAGCCGAAGCTGAAGTAGCGACCGCCGCCGCATGGAAAGTCCGGCTACATCTGAGGAGTAAATGCAATTCCGCTTAGTCCAACTAAAGCACCGCTCTATCTGGGCAGCGACAACTATTCCAACAAATTTCAATTCTACTCAGTCCGATTGAAGCAACGGCAAGCGGAAAAAGAGTTAGAGGGGAAGCGGCATTTCAATTCCACTCAGTCCGATTGAAGCACGGTAGGCCTGCCGGACACGGCCGGGCCCTATGCCATTTCAATTCCACTCAGTCCGATTGAAGCACCCCGGCAGGCTCAACGCTCACCGCCTCGACCACCATTTCAATTCCACTCAGTCCGATTGAAGCTTGGGCTCGACACGAAGTTGCCCGGTATCATCGAAATTTCAATTCCACTCAGTCCGATTGAAGCCTGCGCACGGCCTTGGCTTACGTCAGCGCCCTAGCATTTCAATTCCACTCAGTCCGATTGAAGCGCCGCCCAACAGGCTGCGGGCCGCGCCGAAGCCGAAATTTCAATTCCACTCAGTCCGATTGAAGCCGGAGTGCTTGGTAAGGTTAAACGCTCGATGTGTGATTTCAATTCCACTCAGTCCGATTGAAGCGTGGCGATACCGAACTTGTGCAGCTGTTCGAGCACAATTTCAATTCCACTCAGTCCGATTGAAGCACTCTGTGGATGTTCGTCGCCTGCATCTTGATTGATTTCAATTCCACTCAGTCCGATTGAAGCCCGGTTTCCTTCAGTGGACAGCAAATGGCTGTTGACATTTCAATTCCACTCAGTCCGATTGAAGCTCTCGTCCCCTTGCATCACTTCCAGTATTTTGTTCTATTTCAATTCCACTCAGTCCGATTGAAGCGTTTTTCCTCAAGCCTAAACACCGCGATGGCGGGCGATTTCAATTCCACTCAGTCCGATTGAAGCTAGCGCAAGCCCGGCAAATCTATCTCGCTGCCGCAGATTTCAATTCCACTCAGTCCGATTGAAGCCTTCTGCTAGCTGAAACTCCTCAATGCTATTCGGGCCATTTCAATTCCACTCAGTCCGATTGAAGCCGGAGCTGCTCAGCGCGGAAAACATCCAGGCCAAGCATTTCAATTCCACTCAGTCCGATTGAAGCACAACATTTTACGCACTTCTGCGTCGCGCTTGCGCGATTTCAATTCCACTCAGTCCGATTGAAGCCGTGAGCGCGTCGGGGCGGGCGTACACGTCAAAGGCATTTCAATTCCACTCAGTCCGATTGAAGCCTCCGACTTGCTCAGGTGCGGCTCCTGCTTTGTGCAATTTCAATTCCACTCAGTCCGATTGAAGCCTTCCCGCTGCAGTCCTACAACAACAACTCCCTCATATTTCAATTCCACTCAGTCCGATTGAAGCGCTTTCCCAAGACATCGTGCGCGACGCCACGGCATTATTTCAATTCCACTCAGTCCGATTGAAGCGCTTCCAACTGAAGTGGTCGCCGAAGCCGGGCCAATATTTCAATTCCACTCAGTCCGATTGAAGCCTTTCTTGTTGAGCTTGTTGCTCAGCCCGGTGTTCAATTTCAATTCCACTCAGTCCGATTGAAGCAATCCTTGGAAGCCTTGCTTGATGCCGTGGCCGATTTATTTCAATTCCACTCAGTCCGATTGAAGCTGGCCGGTGGCGGCGGCAATGTCAGCCAGCGTGGGCAATTTCAATTCCACTCAGTCCGATTGAAGCCCCGCCAACGTGCGCCGCGTGTGGCTCGACAGCAAATTTCAATTCCACTCAGTCCGATTGAAGCGTCGCCGCGGGGGCTTCGAAGCGGTAGCGTTCCACCATTTCAATTCCACTCAGTCCGATTGAAGCCGGCCGGCCCTACCGGAATCAGCTCGACGTGCTTACCATTTCAATTCCACTCAGTCCGATTGAAGCCGGCTTGGAGCCCGCCAGCACCTACACCGCTGAGATATTTCAATTCCACTCAGTCCGATTGAAGCTCGGCTTCCTGCGGGGTGGCTGTTCCAGGTTTGGATATTTCAATTCCACTCAGTCCGATTGAAGCCATCGGCTTCCCGCCCCGTCGTGTCTTGGCACGACGATTTCAATTCCACTCAGTCCGATTGAAGCTTGCTCGAGCGCAAGTACCACGCCACCAAAGTAGCCATTTCAATTCCACTCAGTCCGATTGAAGCTGGTTCCGGTGCTCACCAGCCCGGACGGCACGCGCTATTTCAATTCCACTCAGTCCGATTGAAGCCACCCGCCGCCGCCGCTAATGGCCCGCGGCATCCTCGATTTCAATTCCACTCAGTCCGATTGAAGCTACACGTGCGAAGGTTCCCTGCTGCACGTGTGCGCTATTTCAATTCCACTCAGTCCGATTGAAGCTCGGCATTGTCGCAGTACACGAACTGGAAAATGCAATTTCAATTCCACTCAGTCCGATTGAAGCGCTGCACCAAGTCCACGACTTCTTGCCGCGTCGCCAATTTCAATTCCACTCAGTCCGATTGAAGCGCGCGTGGCCCTGCGTGACCTGGACAAACACATCGAATTTCAATTCCACTCAGTCCGATTGAAGCTTTCTTCACTTTCAACTCCCACCGCATGCCCATGATATTTCAATTCCACTCAGTCCGATTGAAGCCGCAGCTTGCCCGTTTTGCGCTCCTGAATGATTTCCATTTCAATTCCACTCAGTCCGATTGAAGCTTGCGGCCGTTCCGCAACGACCTTTACCCCGGCGTATTTCAATTCCACTCAGTCCGATTGAAGCGCCGCTGCTGCGGGCAAAGACGAGGATTACTTAGCCATTTCAATTCCACTCAGTCCGATTGAAGCCCTGGCAGGCGGTGCTGCCCTTTGCCGGCGTTCCCGATTTCAATTCCACTCAGTCCGATTGAAGCTACATGGACACCTTTGGCCTCGAACGCCGCCCAGTGATTTCAATTCCACTCAGTCCGATTGAAGCCACTTGCGGCGGTTCCGGCTGCCAAGGTTGTCGCGTTATTTCAATTCCACTCAGTCCGATTGAAGCTTAATCGTTTGGTTAGCAATGCACTTGGCCCTGGCTATTTCAATTCCACTCAGTCCGATTGAAGCTATGGTTGTCGGCATTAAAATTTCTCGCAAATAAATATTTCAATTCCACTCAGTCCGATTGAAGCATTCCAATACTTTGCAAACTTCTCTTTTTGCCAGTCATTTCAATTCCACTCAGTCCGATTGAAGCTCTTGTTGGTTGCGTTGCTACTCGCAGCGGTAGCCGATTTCAATTCCACTCAGTCCGATTGAAGCATCCCCGCAGGCGTGAGCGAGTGTAGGGAGCGTCAATTTCAATTCCACTCAGTCCGATTGAAGCGCAATTGTTAAGCAAGCGCACGTAATAGAAAGCGCATTTCAATTCCACTCAGTCCGATTGAAGCCATGAAGCCCGCAACGCCTATTTCGGTTACCTGCAAATTTCAATTCCACTCAGTCCGATTGAAGCATTTTGGAGTTTACGCCGTCTGCGATTATTGGCCCCATTTCAATTCCACTCAGTCCGATTGAAGCAAAGGCGCTGAATCTACATTTCTTTTGCAAATAGACATTTCAATTCCACTCAGTCCGATTGAAGCTATTTTGGAGTTTACGCCGTCTGCGATTATTGGCCCCATTTCAATTCCACTCAGTCCGATTGAAGCGTCGTCGCAAATGATTTTTACTTTGCCCGTAATTACATTTCAATTCCACTCAGTCCGATTGAAGCTAATCGTTTGGTTAGCAATGCACTTGGCCCTGGCTGATTTCAATTCCACTCAGTCCGATTGAAGCCGTACAAATCGCAATCATACGACGCGCAACGCACTAATTTCAATTCCACTCAGTCCGATTGAAGCAAGTTGAATTGGCTTGCTCATTTGCTACGAAGCAACATTTCAATTCCACTCAGTCCGATTGAAGCGGGAAAATCGTTTTATTCGTTGATTAGCGAAGCATTATTTCAATTCCACTCAGTCCGATTGAAGCTCCTTGGTCCGGAAGCCATCAACGAAGGCGCCAGCGATTTCAATTCCACTCAGTCCGATTGAAGCCTGGCGAGCAAATTCGCGGAATTTACATCGGTTTGCAATTTCAATTCCACTCAGTCCGATTGAAGCGATGTATATTGCGAAGTGCAACAGGTGCAAATATTTATTTCAATTCCACTCAGTCCGATTGAAGCCCGTCGCTTTTCGCGACAAAAATACCCCTAAGCAGGCAGGATTAAACTTATTCGCAATAAAAAAGAAAGGTAAGAGTCGTCGGTGGCTGGTAAATGGAGAACCACTGGAGAGCGACGACTCAAATTATCAGGTAGTTAGAGCTGGTAAGTAGCCCAGCGCCATGCTTTGCTACCTGATGTAAGAAAGGCGACGACGTTGGCGCGTTACAAAAAATCGCTCAGCTTGCTGCGTTCCTGACCCAGAACCTGTTTTTCCAGCCACTGCTGGCTGCGGCTTTTGAAAATTAACACGCTGTCTTCCTTTAGGTCCAGAAACGCTTCAGCTTTCAGCAGCAGTTCCTTCAATTTTACTTCCGAAATTTCGCCCTCGAACACAGAGTTTTGAATCCAATTTAGGTAGCGCCGGCAGAGCTTCAACATCTTGCCGACCCGCTTTTCGCGAATATCATAAACGAGTAGTACATACATAAACTTACCACCAGGATTTGAATGGTTGGTATTCTTCGATGCCCATCAGGTGCTTGGTCAGCTTGTAGCATTCCAGTTTGATGAGGTGCTGATAGGTGATGATGCGGTCGAGGCGGCGGTGGCGGAAGGTTTCTTTGAGACGCTGAGCGAAGACTTCGACGAAGATTTTACGACCCGATTCCTTGAGCAGGCAGCCGTCGAGTTCGCGCACAAAATGGTGGGGCTGGAGTTCTTTTTTGTTGAGCACGCGAAAGATGGTGCGGTCTACCAGCAGCGGCTTGAAGATTTCGGCCAGGTCGAGGGCTAAAGAGAAGCGGCGGTGGCCGGGTTCGTGCAGGAAGCTGATGGTGGGGTTGAGCTGGGTGTGGTAAATTTGCGACAGGCAGGCCGCGTAGCACAGCATGTTGCCGAAGCTCAGTAAAGCATTCAACTCGTTTTGGGGCGGTTGGGTGCTGCGCTGGCCGAACGTGAAGCCGGGCACGCTCACCAACTGCTCGAAGCAGCGGTAGTAGGTTTGGCGGATGTTGCCCTCGTAGCCCATCAGTTCCTGTATGCTGGTGGCGTGGGGCAGGGCTGCCACATACAACTCAATTTGGGCAAGTTCTGCGGCTACTTCGCGGCCCCGGCTCTGGTAGTAGCGCAGGTTTTTTAAGAGGTTGAACGCAGAACCCTCCACGAATTTACGGGCCAGCGCTTGGCGTTTTTTGCCGTTGGTGTAGTGGCTGGTCTGGGCCACTTGCAGCTTGCCGGCCAGCAGGTATTCCTTGGCTAGAAACGAGCCGGTGTAGTGCTCGTAGTAATCAAAGAAATGCACCGAAATGCCCTTTTTGCCCAGAAAATTATACAAGGCGCTGTTGGCATCAAGAGAACCGAAAACGTAGAAGTCGGCTACGTCTTCCACGGGCAGAAAGCGCGTCTGGCCCTCGGCGCCTTTTTCGTCGTAGGCCGTGTATTTGAGCGTATTGTTGTCGCGGCTCATGCGGCCGGGATTAAATAGATAGTAGGTTTTCTTCATCGTTGATTGACGTTGATTAACCGGGACTTCATAGCGTGTCGTGCGAGGGCGGCGGCAGGTCCAACTCCACGCCGGCTTCGCTCACGTAGCAGAAATCGTAGTAGCTGCAGTTCTTACAGAAAGGCTTGTTGATGGTGGGCGGGCAGGTGGGCTGCTCCACCAACTGCTCGATGGCTGCCTCCCATTGCGCGATAGCGGCGCGGTCAGCCTCGGTGAGCACAACGGTTTCGGTGCGGCGGATTTTGGGGTATTCCAGCAGGCCGGTGGGATTTTCCACGCCGTGGCGCTCCAGCACCAGCAGGTAGTATTGCAACTGGGCGATGCTGGCCTGCTCCATCTTGTTGCTGCGCTTGATTTCGTGCACCACCCGGTCGTGCGGGTCGTAAAAATCAATCTTGATGCCTTCAATCTGGATTTCGCGGTAGCGCTTGGCGCGTTGCGGGTAGGCGGTTTCGTGCAGCAGCGTGCCATCGGCCACGTTATCGTGCGTTTGCTGGAAGCTGATGCCGTGGTGAAACAGCCACAGCTTGCGGTGGCAGATGTGGTAGTAGTTGATGTGCTTGCCGGTGATGCGCATGAGCAGAATCAGACAATGACGGGTATCTCTGCGTGGTAAGGCCCAATAACTCCTCTGGCGACGGCTATGAAATTGGGTATCTGCTACTAAGGCCGTCCGCTGTAACGGCCTTTTGCGTTACTCATCTGCTTCACTCGGCTCTTTATCAAAGCGGAGGCCTTGCAAAGAGTTGTAATAGTGTGTCTTCACGGTCCAGATTACTTCTGTTTCCTGACTTACGTGAATGGTGATTTCTTCCAGCTTTCCGGCCTGTTGTGCGCGGCGGAAATCATATACTGAAATTGAAATGGCATGGGGTAAAGCCCATTCCCGAAAAGCGAAGGAGTTTGTGAAAACCCTAGGGTCGCCATCTATATTAATGAAGGAAAAATTAGTGCAGGCATACACTATTTTTTGCGGACCAATGTCGCGACTTTTCCAGCGGTGCGTCTCTTCGTCCTCTTGGTCGGTTTCAGCTTTAGGAAGTAATAGCCAATTCGTGACAATGGCATCTTCCAGTGCCCTGCGGTTTTCCCATACGTCGGTGTTTTCTTCGACCACTTTGGGGTACAGTTCATTCACTAAATCTACGAGGCGCCGGGCGGAGTAGTCACCGGGAATAAGCTGTGCCTCAGCTTGCTCCAGAACCGCGCTGGTTATCCAGCCCTGACCTTGCCGATAATGACCATACGGAGCAGGATAGAAGCTTTTGTCCCCTTTCTTGTCAGTTTTATGGGGCGTTATTAGGTGTAACTCACCTACTACTTCGCCCCGTTTATCAAACCGCTTTGTAAACCTCGACAATCGGCCTGCGCGTTGTGCTAATCGGTCGGTTGGGCACAAATCGGCCAGCATCAGGTCGGCGCTGATATTGACGCTCAATTCGCCGATTTGCGTTAGAATGGCTACACCGGTTGGTACATCATTTTCCCACGCTTTGGGGCCGAGCATTGCCAGTAGCTTTTGCTCGACGTCCTTTTTGTCTGGCTCCGTAAAACGCGAGTGATAAAGCACCACAGGATGCTTCATTTTAGCGTGTTGAAACCAGTCCCAGTAAGCTTGTGCTCGCCCCACCGTATTGGCGTAAATAATAAGTGGCTCACCGTTCAAACCACGTTCGAGCAGCGGTGCCAGGTCGTCGGGTAGTTCGGCCGGCCCGGCCCGGTGCAACTGAAAGCGTATGCGGTCGTAATTCGTCAGGTCTTCCCATATTTTGGCCGCTCGCAGTCCCGATAGCGCATACAACTCCAACGCAGAGGCTGGCAGGGTGGCGCTCATCAATAGCACCGGTACGTTCAACAGTCGTAATGCCCGTAGCAGCACCACCAGATTACGTTGCGTGAAATCGTCATAAAAGTCGGCTTCGTCAACCACGACGCATGAATGCGCCATGTTCCAAAATGTTGCATGGTGGTCTTCGCGGGTGGCAGTCAGGGCCAGACAAAGCTGGTCTATAGTCGTCACGGTAGTTGGCGTTTCGAACAGGCGGGCATAATCCAGTTCCTGTTTCCAGGCTGCGGAATACTCGCCCCGACCATGTTGTTCTTTTTCGCGCTGCTGGGCCAGAAACCATGCGCTGGAATGATAAATCCCGGTGCTGCTTAGTGTTTCCGTCGTGCTGATATAAAGCGCATTTGCCGTGAAACGGGTGGGCATTGCCCACACAAGACGGTCAGCCCGGCCTGTCATTACTTGCCGCTGCGCCCAGAGCAGCGCCGCATCGGTTTTGCCGGCGCCGGTAGGTGCCCGCAGCAACGCAAACGGTTCGTCCCAGAATTGAGGAATCAATTCCTGAACGCCGGTTGGCTTTGCCCAGGGAAACTTATACCGAAAGGCACCCAGTTTTGGCACCGCTGGCGTTTTTGTGTTCCGGTGGGCTTCTTGCGCGCTAGCGCGGTGGTCGGCCAGCCGCAGCAAAGCCCGCAGGCCCCCATACTCATAGCGTCGGGCAATGGCTTGGTCAAAATCTGCCGCCTTATCGGGCTGCAATTCGGCACTGAGGGGCAAGAATTTCTGATGCCAGAAGGGCGCAAATGTTGGGTCGTCGGCCCAGCGCTTTTGGTGTCGAAATCCCAGCTTGCCGTGGTGCGCGGCCACGGCCGCATAAGCAGAGGCCGGCAACCAATTGTTACCCGCGTTTTTACGCATCTTTACCAACGAGGCAAACTCGTGGCGAACGCCACTTTTTAGCAAGTGCAAGCCTTGAACTTTGCCTGTTCGCTGTGAATCTTCAAAATCTTTGCGGCACGCTTGCTGCCAGGCCGAATGTGCTTTGCCTTCATCGTGCCAGCGGGCACAGGCATCGACCAGCGCCAGCAGGCTTTGCCCCGTGCGAACTGCGTATTTGTAAATCAGATAAGGCCGTGCCGCCAGCACGTGCGCCACTTCGTCGCGCACGTGCTGGGTGTGGTCGGCCAAGGTCGTTCCGTCGGGCTTCGCCAGCAGTTCCATTGAGTAAGTGGTGAGGCGTGGCAGCTTTATTTGGCAACTTTTTCTGGCTTGATGCTCTTTTCGAAATCCGCGGTGCTTTGAACAGTTGTGCCGGGGGCCGGGTCGTAGAGGCTATTGCTGGCCAGAAAATCCTGCGCTTTTTGGTAAGCCGTAGCGGTGCTGTCCCCGTTTTCGGCAGTGTCGTCGCCGAGGAAATAGACCGCTCCCCGCGCCGTCAATTCTGCCAGAATGTTGCGCTGCTCGACCGCTAAAGCCTTAAAATAGCGGCTGGCCTTGCGCGAGAGGCGCGTATCGAATACCAGCAGCACCTGCTGCGGCTCGCCGCTGGTGGCATTACGGGCTTGGTTGGCGTAATCAGTCAAGGCGGCGGTAGCTTCCAAGGCTAGCCGAATACGACGCTTGCGCTCCTCTTCGCTGGTATGACGGACATATTCCGTGCGCACGTGCAGTTCTTTTTCATAGCTAAACCGCTTGCGGATACCCACGGCGCTCACGTCCACGAAGAAACTCATCAGCATCGTATCATCCTGCGAAAACTCACGGGTTGCTACTGCCTGGCCCCTTGAGTCGCCTTCGGCTTCCATCTTCAACCGAATCAGCAAATCGCGCCCGATGCTGCTCGATTCCAGCGCTACGGCCGGCGTGGCCGAAACCGGCGCCGTGCGCCGCCCCGAATAGGTTTCCTTCGAGGTTTGCAAAAAGCCACCGAGGTCGGCCCGCAAATCGGTTTCCACGACGTTCGTTACACCGTCACCGTTCGACACGTAAGTTTGGCCCCGTCCTTCGTCGTCGGCATTAAGGCGGTCAAGGGCCGAGAACAACGCGTGGCGCTGCATCTGGCCCGAAATGTACACGCGTCCGTCAGGCCGCCGTTTGATGGATGAAGCGTTGCCCAAGAGCTTTTCGCCCGCGTTAGCGATGTGGTCACTCATCGGGGCCAGCATCGTAATGAGAATACCTTTAATAATCATGGTGCAGAAGGGTTGAAGTGAGTCTATTCGATGCTTGAGTGGGCGTGATTTTCGGATGCTGGCGTTTCGTCGGCCCCGGCAGCCTCTTCGGTTTCATCCGCTGCTGCTTTGCTTTTGCCTGCGCTTCGCAGTCGCATGTAAGCAATCAGGAGATGTTTGGCTTGGTCATGGGTGATTTCTCCCGTATTCGCAGCGTCCACAAACCGCTTTGCTTCCAATGGGGCTTCATCCAGCGACATACGCCCGGCCTGAGTAAGTACCTGCGACATCATGGCTTCGGGCGATTTAGCACTCAGCGCGGCGCTCTCCAGTACCACTAGGATTTTTGCTTTGGCCTCCTTGATTTGCTGGTCTTTTCCCTTCTTCTTGGATGTAAATTCTTCGGCTTCAGCTTTGGCTGCGAAATACGCCGTGCGGTTGAGCCAGCGCCCAAGTTCGCCGGCTGATTCTACAATTTCAGGTTTCATGGTGCGGAAGTATTCGGTAAAAAGTGGTTCGGTTTCAGCGGCGTATTCAGCTCGAAAAGCCAAAAAATCAACGAAAGCAGCGGTAGTGAAGCTTTGCAGGAAGCGGCTCGCCATCAGGCAGAACGTTTTGAATTCCGGCTTGCCGAACGGGGTACCGGGATTACCGGCCTCCGAGTAAAAACCGGTGCCCAGATACAGCGAATCCACAATGCTGGTCAGGTCGTAGTCCATTGCCAGGCGTGTGGTGTGATGGTCGAACCGCACCTGGCCTATTTGGTCATAAGAAATGACGTGTAGCGGCTGTCCAGCCAGCATATCCAGTACCACCCGGCCCCGGCCTTGCTGCTTGGTGCGCCGCGCCCAGCGCCCAATGGCTGCAAGCAGCCCCACCGGGCCGAAAGCCCCCGCATCACGTGGCGCATCAGGATAATTGCCCGAATGCAGGCGGGGCCGGCGAAATTCCGGGGCAGTGGGCTTAGTGGTTTTGCCTGTTACCTTCGGTTCCACCGCTACTGTTATCGCACGCTCCCGCGTGTGCATCAGGTCGTCCGTTTCCTGACTTAGCATTCCCTCAAATACCGCCACAAACTCCCGAAGTTGCGGCAAAGGCAGGTCGGGAATAATGACCGTATTGCTACTTCCTGGCCACGAAGCGGGCTTAAGGGGTGTGATAGTTGTAATAAGGGCACAGCTAGCTTCCAACAACGTGCCGGTTGGCGGGCTTTGTGAGGCCGTCCCATTATTTACTTTAGCCGTAGTTGGCGCAAACGAGCGACTGAGGGTAAATGTGGCCGATAGGGACGTTGCATCACGCAGTAGTTTGATTATCTCCTGGGCATTGCGGAATGTGTCTTTTGCTCCCCCGTCCGTAGTGACTAGTGTAGGAAACAGGTAGATTCCTTGCGCAGCCAAGCCCGCTGATTGCACCAACTGTGGTTTATCGATAAGGTCACTCAATCGAACCGGCTCAAACTTCAATATCTTGTCATGTAGTGAGCTATTCCACGTCCGCATCCGAAATTTTCCTAGGCCGGCTTCAATGGCCCGCACCAGTGCCCCGCGCAATTCGGCTTCGGTCACTGTATCGGCTAATCGGGACAGGTAAGCGGCTACTGCCAGCCCGTAGCGCGGATAGGAGTGTAGCATTTCTGCGCTCAAATCTGACAAGCCCAGGCCACCCAGCCCAGGGGCAAGTGGCTGTGATGCGGGTAGAACAATCTCGTCAAATAGGCCCATTTGGTCCGATTGGACATCCGTTGATTTCTTACTCATGCCAGTCAAGTTCAATCCAACCGTCGTTTGAGCCCAGATAAAGCGGTGCGGCGGGGTCAGCAATAGCCGCCCGCAAGGCAGCGGCTAGCGCCGCTGACGTTTCAATTCGTACCCGGTAAGCTTCTTGGGGCTCAACATAACCGCGCAACGTGGGGCTGGAATAATACTGTGGAAAGTAGGGCCGAAGCACCGTGATGCTTATTTCATCACCTTCCTGAAAATCGGTCAGCGCATCGGCTCCCTTGCGGGCCTTTGCTGCGTCCGAGGTTGTCACCTTTCCCCCTCGCTTGGCATTCATGAAAGGAATAGCTTGCGCATCGTAGTTGCGGCTGCCGTCCACAAATGTTTTTCCCTTTAGATGCTGCGTCCACAGGTCATCGTAATGCAGCAGAGGCGGTACTACCATCACCCCAAAGCGCACATGCCATTGCAATAGGCTGCGAAAGCCTACGCCGGATGCCTGCGCCTTACGTTTGTGTTTCTTCTCCAGCGTTTTAATAAGCTGGTTCCGCTCTATTTCACCCAAATGCCAGCCCAAAGCATTTTCCAATGCACCAAGTAGCATGACCTCGGTGGGTTTCGACTGACCGGTGTAGTACTTGCCTGGCATCTTGGCAACCATCGACAAGGGTGCCAGGGCGGTTACTTCTAACAAACCAGACGTGCCAAAATCCGGCGGCGGTAGCAAAAGCTCAAGTGGTAAGACGTCCATAGCCAATGGATTTAAGGTAGTGAAGTGTGAAAGGTATGATTTTATTCCCTGTTGAACTAGAGAATAGTTTTTTGGAGTTCTTGTGGCTGTTGCCTGTTATCTTTGAGCCGCTGCCTGGAATTTAAATTGTTGAACTAGAGAACTCAATCGGACTAGTTGGCACGGGCGGGTAGCTTTGGCTGCCCGCCCATCTGGGTTACGATTACACTGCTTAAGCTTTTTGTCCTATTGGCTATGCCCTGATAGTAGGTCTTGGGCTTGTTACGATTACACTGCTTAAGCTTTTTGTATGGACGAGCCTTCCCCAAACTGGCGCTTTAACTTCAGCCTCCTCACACTTGCTCAAAGGCAAACGGGGCCGGGTATTCCTCAAATTGCTGATGGTGAAATTCAAAGTGCGGTACTGAAAAGTCAGCATTGGTACAATAGCGCCACTTTTCCACTCAGCGACAACCATTACTTTCTTATCGGCTACACCGAGAAACTTCGGTTCTTGTTGGTAGCTTTGTCGTATAGCGACGACGTGTTCACCATTCACGACGTTGCTGTTGCCGATGAACTCCAAGTCCAAGAACTTTACTGCGGCCGGGCTGCAAGCTGAGTCGCCGCTACTACCGGGCCTTACCCGCAAAGAAGCCTGGGATAAGCTGATAGCTACCCGGCAGCCAGTGAGCAAGGAAACGGTGTTGCAACGCATGAAGGATGCCGCGGCCAAAAAAGAGTAATTACATACTACCAGAAAACGACCTAAAAAGCAGCCTCACCCGGCTGCTTTTTTCATGTCCGCGCTACACCAGCGCCCCGCACCCAATCCCGGTCGAGTGCCCCACGCCAACCTCCCAGGCAAACTGAATCTGCTCGCCCGACCCAGACACCAGCACCGGGCAGATGCTGCCGCGGCACTGCACCTGCTTGTAGCGGAAGAGCTTGGACTTCGCGGTGGCGATGAAGGCGGGGTCGAAGCGCACGGCGGCTCCCGCGTCATCGAGGCCGGCCTGCCGAAGCTTGTGGCGCAGGGTGGCCGTGAGCAGCTCGTCGGCCAGTGCGTGGCCGGGGAGGAGGTGGTCGGCGGGCGTACCGAGCTTGGCCTCGGGTGAGAGGTGCTTGATGAAGACCGGACTGGCCACGCGGAAGGCTTGCTCACCGGGAGCAAATTCGGGCGCGCGCTGCATGCGGGCGTCCCGTACGCGCAATCCAAGGCCAATTTCCGGCTCTCGTATCACGCCGCTTACAAGCTGGTGAATGAGCTCGGTATCGGGGGCCGAAATAAACCAATTGGCGCCCTCGCGGAAATCAATGCCGTTGCGTCCGGCTCGTCCGCCGCTCAGCCACGCCAGGGAATAGAGCGAAAGGCCGTCGTGCCGGTGGGCGTCGTGCCCGGCCCAGCGGTTGAAGGCGCCCACCAACGTGGGCAGATAGTCAAAGGGAACCCGTTCGGGGGCTTCCAGGTATAGTTGTAAGCGCATGGCTGCCGGGTAGATAGCTGGAGAAATAGCGGACCTAATTCCGGCGGTAAGTACGTTAGCTTTTATCGAATATTACTAATACGATTTTCTTTATAAGCCAATATTTTTAGTAAACTGCTGTCTGTAAACGCATTAATTTTTTTGGTATTATGAAAGTAATACTTTGGATAAATTGAAAGAAGCGGAAGCTGCCGAAAACTCCGGGTACAGGCTCACCAGCACCTTTTCCGGCGTCATTGGGGCCGAGAAGGGCAGGGGCGAGTGGGGCCGGAAGGCCCGCACCGCGTCGCGCAGGGCGAAATAGGTGCCGATGCCGTACATCAGCGGCGGCTCGCCCACGGCCTTGGACCGCAAGATGGCTTTGGGGTGGCCGGGGGTGTCGAGAAAATGCACGTCGAGCACCTTGGGCGCGGCGTAGATGTCCGGAATTTTGTAGCTGTTCAGGGAGTTGCTGAGCAAGCGGCCTTCGTCGTTGTAGGCCACTTCCTCCATCGTCATCCAGCCGATGCCCTGCACGGCACCGCCCTCAATCTGGCCGCGGTCGATGACTTCGTTGAAGCTCTGGCCGAAGTCGTGGGCAATGCGCAGGGCGTCTACGGTGTAGGTGCCGCGCAGGCAGTCGACGGTGACGGTGGTCAGGGCCGTGCCATACACGTGGTAGGCGAAGGGGTGGCCCTGGTTGGTGGTGGCGTCGAAATGCAGGTCGGGCGTGGCGTAATGCGCGTTTTCGGTCAGGCACACCCGCTTCCAAAAGGCTGACGACACCAGTTTCTCCCAGGTGGTTTCGGTGGGAATGCCGGCGGCCAGCACCTCTTCGTTTTTGATTTCGATGCCCTCGTAATTCAGCGTGTACTCTACTTCGGCGTGGCGCAGCAGGCGCTCGCGCAGGGCGGCGCAGGCCATTTCGGTGGCTTTGCCGTTGAGGTCGGCGGTGGCGCTGGCGGCGCTGGGGGAGGTGTTGGCCACGCGGGTGGTGTTGGTGCTTTCCACCTTCACGCGATTCACGGAAATGCCCAGGGTGCGGGCCGCCACATGGGCAATTTTGGTGTTCACGCCCTGGCCCATTTCCACGGCGCCGGTGCTCACGCCCACCGAGCCATCGGAGTAGATGTGCACCAGCGCGCGCGCCTGGTTCATGGGCGTTTTGGTGAACGAGATGCCGAAGCAGATGGGCATCACCGCAAAGCCTTTTTTCAGCAACTTGTGCTGCCGGTTGAACTGCTCTACCTCGGCGCGCAGGCCGGCCAGGTCGTAGTGCTGCGCGGCCGTGTCCCAGGCCTGCTCGGCGTGGCACATTTCGGCGGGCTGGCGGTAGGAAAATACGTCGCCTTCGCGCAGCAAATTCCGCCGCTGAATCTCGCAAGCGGGCATGCCCAGTTCCTCGGCCGTTTTGGCAATGGCCGACTCAATCACGAACATGCCCTGTGGCCCGCCAAAGCCCCGGAAGGCCGTGTTGGGCGGCAGGTTGGTGCGACAGCTGTAGGCGGTGGCCGTCACGTTGGGCACAAAATACGAGTTGGTGGCGTGGAACAGCGTGCGCTCCATCACGGCCGGCGAGAGGTCGGCCGCGGCGCCGGCATTTTGATAAAACACCACCTCGTAGGCCACGATTTTCAGGTTCTCATCGAAGCCGATTTTGAAGTCCGACGAGTAGGGGTGTCGCTTGCCGGTCATGCGCATATCGGCCATGCGGTCGAGCACCAGCTTCACCGGTTTTTTGGTGCAGAAGGCGCCCAACGCGGCCAGTGCGCCCCAGGGCGTGGCCTGGTCTTCTTTGCCCCCAAAACCACCTCCCAAGCGTGTTACGTCCACTTCTACTTGGTGCATGCCCAGGCCGAGCACGTGTGCCGTGTGGCGCTGCACGGCTGTAGGCCCCTGCGTGGAGGAAATGATGCGCACGCCGCCCATCTCCGTGGGGAAGGCATAAGCGCCCTGCGTTTCGATGTACAAATGCTCCTGCCCGCCGCTCTCGGCCACGCCCTCAAACACGTGCGCGCAAGTCGCCCAGGCCGCTTCCGAATCGCCAAGTTTGAAGGTGCGCGGCGGCACGATGAGCTCGCCCTGCGCGGCGGCCACGCGCGGGTCGGTAATGATGGATAATGGCTCGATATGAGCTTTAATTAGCTTAAGCGCAGCGTGGGCCTGGTGCTCGTGCCGCGCCAGCACCAGCGCCACCGGCTGCCCCCGAAAATGCACGTGGCCCTGGGCCAGCAGCGGCTCATCGGGCACAATTCCGCCAATTTGGTTTTCGCCCGGAATGTCCTCGGCCGTGAGGATGCGCACCACGCCCGGCGCCGCTCGCGCCGCGCTGAAATCAATACTCAGCAGCTTGCCATGAGCCAACGGGCTCTCAAACACGGCCGCGTACAGCGTGCCTTGCTGCACGGGCACATCGTCGAGATACTGCGATTCGCCGCGCACGTGGCGCTGAGGGTCGAGGTGGTTCATGGGGTTGGCTGCAGGGTTGGCTCGTCGGGTAATTCGTTTCTCAAATCAATCAATAAATCCGTGGCGATTATCCACCAGTCATAACCACAATAATCTTCTAGCAAATCCTCCATCGACCCGAAAAACATGAAGTTCTCGCCCTTTACAAAAACGGAATCTCCGCTAATAACTTCTTCTAAATCTGAGGTGTCAAGCGGGCCTTCCTGCTTGCTTCGCAACGAACAATTATGGCAGAACACAAGCGGGTTATCAGCCTGACATTGCAGCATTGAACAGTAGCTCAGCGCCTGTTTAATCTGCGACAGCGTTAGTTCGTGACTGTCAAGTGCATGGTGCAGTGAATCATGAACAATGCTGACCACATCCCCCACTGCCAGCCGTCGGCCATCGACTCTGGGCGAACCCCATAGCGTGTCTTCCGTGCAAACTATTTCGGGGAAAGGAGAAGTCATTGTTTGAGTATCGCCCTCCGCGTTCACCTCACCCCCTGACCCCCTCTCCAAAAGAGAGGGGGCACCGGTTATGCCCACAACGAAGTCGTCAGGCTCCCCTCTCTTTTGGAGAGGGGCCGGGGGTGAGGTGAACGCGAACGGGATGCTCTATTTTAAATTAAATCGTTTATAACCAGGCGTTCCGGCGCAAACCGCAGGAAATGCGCCAGCAGCAACTGGCGTAGCAGCAGCCGCTTGTAGTCGGCCGTGCCACGTACGTCCGAAATTGGGCTGATTTCCATTTGCATCACTTCATTGGCGGCGGCTACGGTTTCCGCCGTCAGCTCGCGGCCCACCAGAAACTCGCTGGTGCGCGCCAGGTATAGCGGCACTGGCCCTACGCCGCCGGCCGACACCCGCGCCGCTTGAATAAGGCCATTCTCGACCCGCAGCCAAGCCGCCGAGTTCACGCTGGCAATGTCGAGGTGCGTGCGCTTCGATACCTTTTCAAAGTTGAAAAAGTCGCCGGCCAGTGGAGTTGGGAAGCTGATTTCAGTTACTTGCTCCTCAGGTGTTTTTGCCAGCTTTTTGTATTCTAAATACAGGTCCGGCAGGGCCAGTTCCCGGAAGTTTCCGCTTGGGTCGGCCAGCGTGATGTAGGCGCCCAGCGCCAGGAACATGATGGTCAAATCACCAATGGGCGAGCCGTTGATGAAGTTGCCGGCCACGGTGCCCATGTTGCGAATGGGCGTGCTCGACACCAGCTTCAGGTACAGCGGCAACTGGGGCAGCAGGCCGCACATCAGTTCCGATTCGAGCAAGTGGCTGGCCGTGGTGGCGGCGCCTAGCACCACGCGGCCAACCGCTTCCTGGCGAATGCCCCGGCGCTCAGTTTGGTCGAACACCAGGCGCACGGGTTGCTCGCGCAGCTCTTCGAGGCGTTGCACCAGCAAGTCGGTGCCGCCGCCCAGCAGTGGATGGGTGAATGGGTGAATGGGCGAATGACCGTTCTGGCTTTGGGCGTGTCCGCTGGGCGAGGTGGAAACGGGCATTGTGCCGTTGCGCTGGCCGGTGCCAGCGCCAATACCCGCGGTGTCCGTTGCCTCCGTTGCGGCGGCCGTTTTGGTGCGCAGCTGGGCCAGCTTGGCCGGTATTTCCCGGAAGTAGGCCGGTACGTATTGCTGCTCGCTAAGCCAGGCCACTGCGTTTTGCGTGGGGCGGTCGGCCAACCGAGTGGTGAGGGTGGCTGCGGCGCGCTCCAGCGACTTGTAGCCCGTGCAGCGGCAGATATTGCCGTCGATGGCTGCAAGGGTGTTTTTCTCGGTAGCGGGCTTGTTGCTCAGGCTGTGGCCCGTCAGCGACATCACGAAGCCTACGGTGCAAAAGCCGCACTGCGAGCCGCCCTCTTCCACAATGGCCTGTTGCACGGGCGTGAGTTGCCCGGCTGCCGCGTTGATGCCTTCTACCGTCACAACGTGCTTGCCGTGGGCGTTGCCCAGCGGGGTGAGGCAACTGGTCATGCTCTGGTAATGCACGGTTTGCCCATCCGGCGCCAGCTCGCCCACCAGCACGGTGCAGGCGCCGCAGTCGCCCTCCCGGCAGCCGATTTTAGTGCCCTTCAGGTGCTCGTGGTAGCGCACGAAATCGAGCAGGGTGCTCGCCTGCGGCTCGTCGGTGCAAATCGGCTGGTCGTTGAGGTAGAAGTTTGTCATGAATTCAGGCGCTACTAATAATAAACAGTTAATAATAAACAGTCATGTCGAGCGCAGCCGAGACATCTCGCTCGGGGCAGTAATCAATGGTTAGTGGTAGCACGCGAGATGTCTCGGCTACGCTCGACATGACGTTCTGAATTTATGGCTAACTATTTAATACTCCGTCTTGCCTTCCATTTGTTCCCAGGCCTGAAAACCGGCCAGTGCTTCTTCGCGCAGCAGTTGCGTCATGGGCAGGCGGCGGCCGTCCATGGGGCGGTCCAACTCTTCGTAGATGAACTGGTCGTCGAAGCCAATGGCGGCGGCATCGGCCTTGGTGTTGCCGTAGAACACGCGAGCGGGGCGGGCCCAGTAAATGGCGCCCAGGCACATGGGGCAGGGCTCGCAGCTGGTGTAGAGGTCGCAGCCGTCGAGCTGGAACGTGCCCAGCTCCTTGCAGGCCTTGCGGATGGCGTCGACCTCGGCGTGGCAGGTGGGGTCGTGGGTGCTGGTGACCTGGTTGAAGCCGCGGGCAATGATTTTGCCGTCCTTCACCACCACCGCGCCGAAGGGGCCGCCGTGCCCGGCCTGCATTTTCTCTATGGACAGGCGAATGGCTTCGCGCATGAATTCGGGGTTGGGAGCTTCCATGAGGTGAGTTGGAGGGGTAGTGGAGTGGTGGATTTGGGAAATTATTTGCGCAAGCGGGCAACAAATAACGCCACTGACCATCACATCAACAGGGCGGTTTTCAATTCACGGCCCACCAATCCACCACCCCACCAATCCACTACTTCGTGAAGTTGGGGATGCGCAGCTGGAAGCCCAGCGACGGCACCACCGTGACGCCGCTCAGCGAGGTGCTTTGGCCGTTGAGCAGGGCGTAGTTGCCGTAGTTCTGGTAGAACACCGACACGGCTGGGATGACGTAGAAATAGCGGTAGCCGAGCTTGAGGTTGACGAAGCCGCCGAACGAGGAAAAATTGCGTTTCTGCAGCGTCAGCTCCGGCACTTTCACCGAGCCGTTGAAGATTTTGTCGGGCGCAAAGCCGTAGCTCACAAAGCTGTGGGCGTACACCAGGCCGTAGCTGATGGCCCCGATTTCTTCTTCGGGGCCAAAGGAATTGCTGAACGTGAGCGGCACGAGCAGGTCGTTGCGCGTGGCCCGGAAGTTGAGCACGGAGTTGATGTCGGCCAGGAACGGAATGCTGGGCAGCTTGGCCCGCTGGGTGGCAAACTGCAGGCCGATGCTGGCGTAAGTAGTGCCAGTGGTGGCGCCGGCGCCGGGGTTTTCGGGCGTGCCGGTGGGGCCCAGCAGCTGAAACTGCGTGTCGAAGACGTGGGAGCCGAAGGCGTACTTGTAGCCCGCGTCGAGGCGCGGGATGATGCCGTAGCGGATGCTGAGGTCGGCGGTGGGCTGCACGGGGTCGAGCACGTAGGCCAGCGCGGCGGCTTGCAGCTGGGTAGTGGTTTCGGTGTAATCCACTTTTTCCTGGCTCGCGGCTTGGTCGGCGGCTTCTTTCAGGGCGCCGCCCACCTTGCTCAGCGGGGCCGAGGCCACGTTGAACCCTTGGTTGTAGCCCACCCGAAATTCGCCCTGGGGCGTGACTTTGCCCGTGGCGACGATGGCGCGCGGCGCCGAGCAGGAAGTAGCGAGCAGGAGCGTGGCCGCGGCCAGGAAGCCGGCCGGGCGCCGTGAAAAACGCAGCGAGAAAATACCGTTCATGAGGATAAAAGTTGGGGAATGCGCCTGAAAACGAAAATCGGGCCGAAATCGTCGGAACCTGCCGCCCCCAAGGCTTGTCTCAGCAAGTAGCTCAACGCTTGGGCTGCACCGTATTTTCGCGCATGCCCCTTTTTCTACTGCTACTTACCTTCTTGAGCGGCCTGCGGACTGGCCCGGCGCCACGTGCCACAGTGATTGTTTTTTTGGCCGATACCTGCCCCATCAGCCAGGCGGCCACGCTGCCGCTCCGCGAATTGCACGCGCAGTACGCGGCCCAGGGCGTGCGGTTTGTGGGAGTGTTTCCGGCAGCCGAAACGACGCCGGCCGCCCTCGCCGAGTTCGCCAAAACCTACCGGGTGCCCTTCGCCCTGCAGGCCGACCCCGGCCACCGGCTCACGCGCCAATGGCACGCCCGCGTGACGCCCGAAGTGGTGGTCGTGGCCGCCGATGGCCGCACCGCCCTCTACCAAGGCCGCCTCAACGACGCTTACGCGGGCCTGGGCCAGCACCGCCCCGTGACGCGCCGCCACGAGCTAGCCGACGCCCTGGCCGCGGTGGTGGCCGGCCGCCCCGTGGCCGTGCCGCGCACCGAGCCCGTGGGCTGTTTTATTGAGTAGATTTGAAGTTAGTGCCTTAAAATTCACGTTCTAAAAACCCTAATAAACAGTCATGCCGAGCGCAGCCGAGGCATCTCGCTTGTGGCAGTAACTTAATCGTTCAACGATGCAAGCGAGATTCCTCGGCTACGCTCGGCATGACGTAACGCTTGCTCTTATCAAGGCCCATTCTTTATTTATGAAGCATTTATTCTCCCTTTTTCTACTCTTCCTTCTACCATTTTTTGCGGTTCACCGTGCCCAAGCGCAAACTCCTGGCCCGGCCCTCACCTTCAGCGAGCACATTGCGCCGCTGGTGTACCAGCACTGCACGCCCTGCCACCGGGCCGGGGAGGTGGGCCCGTTTCCGCTCACCACGTACCAGGAGGTAGCCAGCAAGGCCCAGACCATCAAGTTCGTCACTGGCTCGCGCTACATGCCGCCGTGGAAGCCCGACCCCAGCTACCGCCACTACCTCGACGAAAACACGCTCAGCACCACCCTAATCCAGCAGATTAAGGACTGGGTGGATGGCGGCATGCCGCAGGGCAACCCCGCGGTGGCGCCGGCTGTGCCCACCTACCCCAGCGGCTCGCAGCTGGGCACGCCCGACTTGGTGGTGCCCATGCCCCGGGCCTTCACCCACTTGGGCAACGGCCAGGATTTGTACCGCGTGTTTGTGCTGCCGGTGAACATTCCGGCCGACCGGGACGTGGCCGCTGTGGAGTTTCGGGCCGGCAACAAGCGCATTGTGCACCACGCCATTATCGGGCTCGACACTACGCAGCGCGGCCAGGCCCTCGACGCGGCCGACCCCGGCGACGGCTACACCCAGTTCGGCGGCTACGGCTTCGACCCCATTGAGCCCAACTGGGCGGGCTGGGTTTCGGGCACGCAGGCCCGCTTTTACCCCGCGGGCATGGGCAAAAAGCTGTACCGCCGCGCGTCGCTCCTGGTCCAGATTCACTACGGCCCCAGCTACACCACCCAAACCGACTCGTCGGCCATCAACATTTTCTTTGCCCGCCAGCCGGTGCGCCGCTACGTGCAAACCGTGCCCGCCATCGGCCCGGCCACCCTCACCAACGGCCCGTTCGTCATTCCGGCCCGGCAGGTCAAAACGTTTCGGTCGCAGTACGTGGTGCCCATTGACGTGACGCTACTCAGCATTTTGCCGCACGCGCACTTCGTGAACAAAAGCTGGAAAATCTGGGCCGTGAAGCCCAACGGCGACACCATTCGGCTGGTGAAAATTAACAATTGGGACTTCCGCTGGCAGGGCACTTACCGCTTCACCAGCCCGCAGCGCATCCCGGCCGGCTCGCTCCTCCAGGCCGACATTACCTACGACAACACGGCCAACAACCCGCGTAACCCCTTCAGCCCGCCGCAGGAAATGCGCTGGGGCGAAAGCACGCTCTCCGAAATGCTGCTGGCTTATTTCGAAGCCTTGCCCTACCAAACCGGCGACGAGAGCATTGTGCTGAGCACCGCGCCCGGCCGCGCCACCGCCCCCGGCACCGTGCAAATGGCCGTGTTTCCGAACCCCGCCGCGGGCAGCTCCACCGTCAGGTTTCAGCTGGAGCGCCCGGGCCCCGTCACCGTGTCCATCCTCGACCAGGCCGGCCGCCTGGTGCGCGCCGTGGTGCGCGAGAAAGCCTTTCCGCTGGGCCCGCAGCAGGTGCCGCTGCCCCTTAGCAGCTTGAGCGCCGGCCTCTACCTCGTCCGCCTCGAAACCGAAGGCTTCAGCCGCAGCGAAAAGCTGGTGGTGAAGTAGCAAGAACCAGAACGAGTACCCCGAAATTTCATTTCGGCCCGTGAGAACGATTGAGGTTCTATCGGGCCGAAATGAAATTTCGGGGTACTCGTTTTACCTTATGCAGAACGTTTTTCCATCATTGGGGCGAGATGTCCTCGGTTGCGCTTACAATGCCCGGCCTTACCCATCTTTGCGGGTATGAACATTCTATACGGAGTGCCCGGCGAGGGCCTGGGCCACGCCACCCGCAGCAAGGTGGTGATTGGGCATTTGCTCAAACAAGGGCACCAAGTGTGCGTGGTGAGCAGCAGCCGCGCGTATCACATGCTGGCGGCCGCTTTTCCGGGCCGGGTGCACGAAATCCGGGGCTTTCATTTGGCCTATAAAGGCTTGGCGGTGAGCAAGGCCCGCACGGCGGTGCTCACCCTGCGTACCGCCCCCGAGGACCTGCGCACCAACTTCGCCAAATACCGTGAATTGCTATGCGATTTCGAGCCGGAATTAATTATTTCCGACTTCGAATCCTTCAGTTATTTATTCGCCAAAATGCGCCGCCTGCCCATTGTCAGCATCGACAACATGCAGATAATCAGCCGCGCAAAACTTGATGTGACCGTGCCCAAGTCGGAGCGGGGCAATTACAACCTGGCCAAAAGCATCGTGCGGGCCAAGCTGCCGCACAGCCGGCACTACTTCGTCACCACCTTCTTCGACTTGCCGCTTGAGAAGGACGACACCACGCTGGTGCCGCCCATCATTCGGCCCGAAATCCTGGCGGCCAAGCCCAGCACCGGCCAGCACGTGCTGGTGTACCAGTCGGCCACCACCCAACAGAACCTGGTGGCGCTGCTGCAGCAGTTGCCCGACCAGGAATTCCGCGTCTATGGTTTCAATAAGGAGGAAGACCATGGCAACGTGCAGCTGCGCGCCTTCTCCGAGGCCGGTTTCATTGCCGACCTGGCCAGTGCCCGGGCCGTAGTCACCAATGGCGGCTTCTCGCTGATTTCGGAGGCCGTGTATCTGCGCAAGCCCATTTGCGCCATTCCCATCCCCGCGCAGTTTGAGCAGTGGCTCAACGCGGCCGAAGTGGAGCAGAAGGGCTACGGCCGGCATTTCGCCGCCATCACGGCCGACAACCTAAGGGCCTTCCTCTACGGGCTGGCGGGCTTCGAAACGGCGCTGGCGGGCTACCAGCAGAACGGCAACCAAGTGCTGTTTGCCCACCTCGACGAAGCCTTGAAGGAAATTGGTGCAGAACACCTCACCGGCGAAATGCAGCCGCAAGAAGCTTCCTGGGGCGGAGAGTAGCCTTTTGGGTTGTTAGTTGCTAGTTGCTAGTTGTTGGTTGTCAGTTGTCAGGACTTATCCAACAAGATTAATCTGTTAAAAAGCCCGTCCTGCTCATCTGGCGTCCGCGCAGCCGAAGCATCTCTCCCGCGCCGTGTCATGCTGACGAAGGAAGCATCTTATCACGTTGTCCGAATTGTTGCTGTCGCGATGGTGATAAGGTCCTTCGCTCTGCTCAGGATGACAAACGGTATGGTAGAGATGCTTCGGCTGCGCGGACGCCAGATGAGCAGGACCGTACGGATTTTCGGATTGGCTCTAGCAACTGACAACCAACAACTAGCAACTAGCAACTAGCAACCGACAACTAACAACTGCCAACGCGCAGCCCGTTTATCCTTTCATTAGTTCTTATGCCTTTTCGCTCCCTTCGTTTCTGGCCGGTGCTATTGTTGCTGGCGGCGTGTGTTCGCACCCCGCGCCCCAGCGTCGACGTTGACAACAAGTACCACGATGCCGTGATTCGGCAAATTGGCACGGCCCAGGACGAGCGCAACACGGCGGCGCTGCTGCCCTTTCTCAGCCACGCCAACCCCATCTACCGCAAAGAAGGCGCCTTGGCGCTGGCTTCGGTGCAGGCCCCCACGGCCGTGCCGGCCCTGCTGCCCTTGCTGCGCGACACCGACGCCAGTGTGCGCCGCGCCGCCGCCTACGCCCTGGGCCAAACCGGCGACAGCACCGCCGTGGACAGCCTGCGCGTGCGCGTGCTCAAGGAAACCGACGGCCAGGTGCGCCGCTACGTGCACGAGGCGCTGGGCCGCACCGTCACCCGCACCAGCCTGCCGGAACTCTGGCGCGTGGAAACCCTAAACGACACCGCCCGCCAAGCCGCCCTGGCCTGGGGCCTGAGCCGCGCCGCCTTGCGCGGCCTGGGTTCGGCCGAGAGCATTCGCCGCACGGTGGCAGTATTGAATTCGCCCAAACTGCCCACCCGAGGGCGTTTGGCGGCCGTGGTGGGCCTGTCGCGCACCCGCGGGCTCGACGCCGATTTGGCGCGACTGGCGGAAAGCACTTTGGTGCAAATAGCAGCCAAAGACCGGTCGTACGCGGTGCGGTCGGCCGCCGCGGCTACGCTGGGCAAGTTGGCTGCCCTGGTGCCAGCCGCGCCAACGGCTGCTCCTGCCGTGCCAGTTAAATCCTCCCCAACCTCTCCCGCTGCCGTGTTGACTCGACTGGCTACCAAGGACCGCGACTACCGGGTACGCCTCATTGCGGTGCGCGCCCTGCCTTTCGGCCTCGAAACGTACCGGGCCAGCCGCACGGCCGTGTTCTATGCCCTGGCTCACGACCGCGCCCCGGTAGCCCTCACGGCGGCCGAGTGGCTGCTGGCGCACGCCAAAGGCGAGTCCGGCCCGGCCCTGGCGGCCCTGGCTGATGGCAACAAGCAGGCCTCGCCGCGGGTGCGGGCGGCGCTGTTGCAGGCGGCCGTGCGGCACGCCAGCCCGGCGGCCCGGCCCAGCCTGGTCGAAACCATTCAGAAGCGCTACCCGGCCGCGGCCACCGTGTACGAAAAAGGCTTCCTGCTGCAGGCGTTGGGCGAAGACCCCGCTTCCTTCGACTTTGTGCAAACCCAGGCTTTTGCCCCCGGCCAGGCGCCCGTAGTAGCCAGCTATGCCCTCACGGCCTTGCTGGCCATGCGCCGTAATGCTGACTTCCCGGCCGCGCGCCACGCCGACTTTGCCGCTGCCATTCGCCAAGCCCTGGCTGGTGGCGACGTGGGCCAGCTCAGCTTGGCGGCCGAAGCCCTCACCGACCCCAAGCTTTACCCCGAAATCCAGCCCGCCGACCTGGCGGCCATGCGCCAGGCCCAAGCCAAGCTCCAGTTGCCGCGCGAAATCGAAGCGTGGCAGGGCCTGCAGCAGGCGTTGGACAAGCTGACCAAAAACCCCAACCCCGTGCCCACGCCGGTGGCCACGGCCCAGCAACACCCCATCGACTGGGCCGTGGTGCAGCGCGTGCCGCTGGGGCAGCAAGTGCGCCTGCGCACGTCCAAAGGCGTGATTCTGCTTGAGCTGAAGCCCAACGAAGCGCCCGGTGCGGTGGCCAGCTTCGTGACGCTGCTGGGGCAGAAGTTCTACGACAACCTGTACTTCCACCGGGTGGTGCCCAATTTTGTGGCCCAGGGCGGCGACCCCCGCGGCGACGGCAACGGCAGCGCGCCCTACAACCTCCGTTCCGAGTTCGGCGACTTGCGCTACGAGGAAGGCAGCGTGGGCCTGGCGTCGGCGGGCAAAGACACCGAAAGCTGCCAGTTCTTCATTACCCACACGCCCACCCCGCACCTCGACGGCCGCTACCCCATTTTTGCCCAGGTAGTGGGCGGCATGGACGTGGTGCACAAGCTCGAAATAGGCGACCAGATTCTGGGCGTGGAGATGGTGAAGCTGCCGTAATAAGCTATTGATTGGCAAATTTCACCGGCCATGCTCATCTGGCGTCCGCGTAGCTGAAGCATCTCGCCCGCAGTAGTAATCATTTACCCTAGCAAGAGAGATGCTTCGATTTCGCTCGGCATAACCGTTCTTTTGCACCTTCTTCTAGGGTGTGTGGACACTAAGGATTCCTACTAAAACAGCCCGTCATGCAGAGCGCAGCGAAGCATCTCGCGTGCCGCCACTAATTAATTACTGCCACACGCGAGATGCTTCGCTGCGCTCTGCATGACGGGCTGTTGGTTTACTGTCCACACGCCCTAGTTCTTAGTTACTTACTTGCTTACTTACTTCTGAATATTATTATGGACAAAGTCACCTCGTACGCGCAGCAGCTCCAAACGCTGGTGCTTCTTTACCTGCCCCGGGTGCTCATGGCCGGGGTGGCCCTCGTCATAGGCTGGTGGCTGATTGGGTGGGCCAGCCGGCTGGTTGCCACCGCTGCCCGGCGCCTCGACGTGTCGCTGGCCTCGTTCCTGACCAGCCTGGTCAACATCGTGCTCAAGGTGCTGCTGCTCATTTCGGTGGCTGGCATGGTGGGCTTCGAAACCACGTCGTTTGTGGCCATTCTGGGCGCGGCGGGCCTGGCGGTGGGCCTGGCGCTGCAAGGCACGCTGGCCAACTTTGCCGGCGGGGTCCTCATCCTCATGTTCAAGCCTTACGTGGTGGGCGACACCATTGAGTCGCAAGGCAAGTCGGGGGAGGTGCGGGAAATCCAGATTTTCAACACCATTCTGGTCACCGTCCAGGGCGACACCATCATTCTGCCCAACGGGGCCACGTCGAACAACGTCATCGTGAACAAAACCGCCCAGAACAAAGGCCTGGTGGAAATTCTGGCCGAAGTAGACAACGCCACCAACCTCGACGAGCTGCGCAGCTGGGCGCTGCCCCTGCTGCAGGCCGACGAGCAAGTACTGCGCGAGCCCGCCCCGCAAGTGGCCATCACCGCCCTCAAGCCCGGCGGCATGACCGTGGCTTTCCGGGCTTACACCCCAGCCGGCCAAAACGGCCCGGCCCAGGCCCGCCTCATCGAGCAGTTGCAGCGGGCGCTGGCCCAGCAGGGCGTCAACAGCCCCGTGCCGGTGTCGCACAGCTACGTGCGCACCCTGCCGGGCTAGGCCCGCGACCTCAACCATAAAGAGGGCGTTGCTAACTTGGTAGCGGCTCGCGGGTGCACTGCCGGCGATGCCCGCCGGGAGCAGCTCTTCCGGACGGGTAATTTGGTTGAAACAGTGCGTCCGTTAGCTCAACTTTACCAGCGGTAATTCAGTATTTCAAGGGCTTTCATTCAGAAGGAGAAGTGGCCATGACCCGCGCAGAATTAGAGCAAGCCTTGGAGCACGAGCGGGCCGAAACCGCGGCCTTGCGCGCCGCCTTGGCCGAGGCGCGGGCTGCCCCGCCCAACCCGCTGGCCGCCCCGGGCGGTGCGCTGCCCAGCACCGGGCAGCAAGTGGCCCTGCTACAAGAACTCTACGCCGCCGTCCTGCTCAGCGACGAGCAGGACCGCATTGTGTGGGTCAGCAAGGGGTTCACGGCCCTGTGCGGGTTTGAGTTGGGCGAGGTGCTGGGCCGGCAGCCCAAAGAGTTCTTGGCCCCCGAAGCCGGCGACACCGCTTCCCTGGCCCAGAACCTGCCGTTTGAGTACGAAACGCGCAACCCCCGGCCCGGCGCCGGGTGGCTGCGCGTGCGGGCGCAGCCCATCTACAACGAGCGCCGCGAGGTGATACTCCGGGCCGGCTTGCTGGAAGACATCACCGAGCGAAAAAATGCGCAGGCACACTTGGCCGAGAGCGAGCAGCGCTTCCGCGCCCTGGCCGAAAACGTGCCGGGCGTCCTCTTCGAATGGCACCGAGGCCCCGACGGCGCATCGGATTTCACGTACGTTAGCCCCAAGCTGGAAGAATTGTTCGGCATTCCCCAAGTGGGGTTTGAACAAGTGCTCGAACTCGTTCACCCGGACGACACGCCGGCCGTGGTGCGCTCCATCGAACACGCCGTCCGCACCCAATCTCCGTGGTCTTTTGAGGGCCGCGTGGTGGTGCCCGGCCAGCCGTTGCGCTGGTTTCGGGGCAGTGCCGCCGTGACGGAGTACGACACTACGGGCATCAAGTACAGCGGCATTCTGCAAGACATTACGCCGCTGAAACAAGCCCAGAGCGCCTTGCGCGAAAGCGACCTGCGCTTTCGGCTGGCCATCGAAGGCTTCGGCGACGGCACCTGGGAGCACAACGTGCTCACCAAACAGGTGGTGTATTCGGCCGACTACCGGGCCATGCTGGGGTACGGCGAGGAAGAGTTTCCCAACAGCTACCAGGCGTGGCACTCGCGTGTGCACCCCGCCGACCTGGAAGAAACCCTGCGGGCGATTTCCACTTGCCTGCGCGGCGACTCGGCCATGATGGCCGCCGAGTTTCGGATGCGCTGCCAGGACGGCTCCTACAAATGGCTGCTCAGCCGGGGCCTCGTGACCGAGCGCGGCCCCAACGGCCAGGCCCGGGTTTTTACCGGCACCCACACCGATATTTCCGAGCTGAAAAACGCCCAGGAAGCCCTCGGGGCGTCCAACAAACGCCTGTCGACGGTGATTGCCAATTTTCAGGAAGGCTTGGTGCTGGAGGACGAGAACCGCCGCATTGTGCTTACCAACGACGCTTTTTGCAACTTGCTGCGGGTGCCCATCACGCCGGAGCAGCTGGCGGGCAAAGAAGGGGAATGGCTGGCCGAAGGCTCGCGCAACTACCTCGACCACCCCAGCCAGTACGTGGCGCGCATCACGGCGCTGCTGCGGCGCAGGAAGCCCGTCATTGGCGACCTGCTGACGCTGCGCGACGGGCGCATTCTGCAGCGCGACTTTGCCCCGATTTACGACCACAACCGCTACATCGGGCACTTGTGGAAGTACGCCGACGTGACGGCCCGCACCAAGGCCAACGAGGACCTGAAG
The DNA here is from genome assembly GCF_036388155.1 of Hymenobacter sp. NCBI lineage: Bacteria > Pseudomonadati > Bacteroidota > Cytophagia > Cytophagales > Hymenobacteraceae > Hymenobacter > Hymenobacter sp. The sequence goes on from NZ_DASVSI010000066.1 coordinate 56,058, forward strand.
CGGCGCGAAGAAAAATACCGCGGCATCATCGAAAACATGTCGCTGGGCTTGGTAGAAGCCGATTTGGACGACCACCTGCTCTACGCCAACCAGAGCTTTTGCGACATGACCGGCTTCTGCAACGAAGAGCTGACCGGCCGCGAGCTCTCGCCGCTGCTGCTCACGGGCGAAGACCTGGCCATTGCCGAAAGCAAAAAAGCCGTCCGCCAGAAAGGCATTGCCGACTCCTACGAACTGGCCGTGACCACCAAAACCGGCGAGGTGAAGTGGATGCTGGTGAGCGGCGCCCCGCTCTACGACGACGACCAGCGGCTGGTGGGCTCCATTGGTATTTACCTGGACGTGACGCCGCAGAAGCAGCTCGAAGCCAGCCTGCGCGAAGCCAAAGGCCTGGCCGAAATCAGCACGCGGGCCAAGCAGGCCTTTCTGGCCAACATGAGCCACGAAATTCGCACGCCCATGAACGCCATTCTGGGCATGAGCCAGCTGCTAGCCAAAACCGAGCTGACCGGCCCGCAGGCCAGCTACCTGCACGCCATCACGTCGTCGGCCGAAAACCTGCTCGTCATCATCAACGACATTCTGGACCTGTCCAAGATTGAGGCCGGCCGCGTGGCGCTCGAAAAAATTGGTTTCAGCGCCCACGCCGTGTGCACGCAAGTCGAAAAAACCCTGCTCTACAAAGCCGAAGAAAAGGGCCTGTGCTACACCACGCACGTGGGGCCGGGCGTGCCCGACGTGCTGCTCGGCGACCCCTACCGCATTACCCAAATCCTGCTCAACCTGGCCAGCAACTCGGTAAAATTCACCGAAAAAGGCACGGTGCAGGTGTCCTGTGCCTTGGTCGGGATGCCGGAGGAGGACCTGGCCGAAATTGAATTTGCGGTGCAAGACACCGGGGTGGGCATCGAGGCCGAATACTTGGCCCAGGCGTTCGAAGACTTCAGCCAGGAAGACTCCTCGGTGACGCGCAAAGTGGGGGGCACCGGCCTGGGCCTGGGCATCAGCAAGAAGCTGGTGGAGCTGTTGGGCGGCCAGCTGCGCATCGAAAGCGAAAAAAACGTGGGCACCACCAGCCGCTTCACCCTGCGCTTGCCGGTGGGCGCGGAGCAGCACGTGCCGGCCAAAGACGGCATCGAAATCAGTGCGTTCCAACTGGCGCTGCAGGGCAAGCGGGTGTTGTTGGTCGAAGACAACGTATTCAACCGCATGCTCGCGTCCATCTTCCTGGCCAACGCCGGGCTGGAAGTGGTGGAAGCCGAAAACGGGCAAGTGGCCGTGTCGTTGGCCCAAGAGCAGCCCTTCGACCTGATACTGATGGACGTGCAAATGCCGGTGATGAACGGCTACGAGGCCACCGCGGTGCTGCGCCAGGAGCTGGGCCTGGTCGTCCCCATCATTGCCCTCACCGCTAACGCCATCAGCGGCGAACGCAGCAAGTGCCTGGCCGCGGGCATGAACGACTACCTCACCAAGCCTTTCAAGGAAGACTTGCTCGTGAAAATGGTGTACGACTGGACGCTGGGGCCCCTGAAGCTGGTGAGCGAAGCCTAACGCCGTAGCGCTACCGATTCACCAGCTTCAGCCCGCCTTCGTTGTAGCGGGCGCCCACCACGGGGTGCGCCGCCAGCAGCGTCGCTATGCGGTGCTGGTCGACGGCGGTCAACCGGACGTTGGCCGCGGCAGCGTTTTCCTCCAGGTAGCGCAGGCGCTTGGTGCCCGGAATGGGAATCAGGTGCTCGTCTTTGGCCAGCAGCCACGCCAGCGCCAACTGCGCCACGCTGATGCCCTTCTCAGTCGCTACAGCGCGCAGGCTTGCCACCAGCGGCGCGTTGGCGTCGGCCAGCTCCTCGCTGAAACGTGGCATGCTTCGCCGCAGGTCTTGCGCAGCCAGTTGGGGCCCGGCAGTGGTGAGCAGGCCCCGGCCCAGCGGCGAGAAAGCCACCAGGCTCACGCCCAGCTCGTGGCACGCCGGCAACACGTCGGCTTCCACGTCGCGCGTAAACAGGGAGTATTCCGATTGCAAGGCGGCAATGGGGTGGGTGGCCTCGGCCCGCCGCAGCGACGCAGCCGAGGCTTCGGAAAGCCCCAGGTACCGCACTTTGCCCGCCTGCACCAGGGCCGCCATGGCTCCCACCATCTCCTCCACGGGCACGGCCGGGTCGATGCGGTGAGCATAGTACAAGTCGATGGTGTCGATGCCGAGGCGCTGCAGGCTGGCGTCGCAGGCCGCCGCAATGCGTTCGGGCCGCACATCGAGCCGCGTGCCGCCCGCACCGTCGGCCACAAAGCCAAATTTGGTGGCCAGAAAGATGCTTTTCCGGTTTGGCACCAGCACCTGGCGCAGCAGCTCCTCGTTGGCCCCAAAACCGTACACGTCGGCGGTGTCCCACAGCGTCACGCCCAGGTCCAGGGCCCGGTGGAGCGTGGCCACGGCCTCGCCCGCGTCGCTGGGTCCGTACGCGTAGTCCGAAGCCATGGACATGCAGCCCAAACCCAGGGCGGAAACGTATTGGCCGGTCCGGCCCAACTCACGGGTTTGCATGGATAGGAGAGGAGGCAGTTAATGAATGATGAGATAATAGGCCAGACAGGGCGGTCGTAGCACGGTCGGACCGGTGCAGGGAAGAACCCCGCCTAACCAAAGGCTTGCCTAACGGCGCCTTTCGGCTCACGGCACCTACCAGATGAAGAAGACCGAGAAGCAGCGTTAGAGCGGTTTAATGGTCAATGTACCAGCCGGGCAGTAGCGCGGACTCTGTAGTCCGCGCCCCCGCGCAGTTACAACCGTTCAACTGGCGCGGAGACGCGGACTAAAAGTCCGCGCTACTGCACACCGACCCGGAAGCTGCGTTAATGAATGACCTATCTGCCCTCGCGGCCGTGCACCTGCGCCGGGGGTGACGTGGCCTCTACCGCCGAGAAGCTTTCCAGAATCTTGTAGGTGTGTTCGGCGCCTTCGGGCACCACCCAAGAGTTGCCCGGCTCCAGAATGACCGTTTGGCCGGCCAGGTGCAACTCGGCCCGGCCGCTCAGCACGTAGCCCACCGTTTCGTAGGGACGCGCGGCCGGCTCCTTGGGTTCGCCGGGCTCTTCGTTTTCCCACATGCGCATCGACACGTGCTTGCCCGAGGCCAGGTATTTTTCGCCGTCGTGGCCTTTGGGAGAATAGCGGGAGTCTACTTTGGTGATGGTGGTGTCGGACATGGTATTGGGTTGGAAAGATGGAAAGGAGTACCTTGATGCCCTGGTTGCGGCTGGTTTTCATCGGCAACCAGGGCTTGGGCTAAACGGCCGAACGGAACCAACCGTTGCCCTTTGCCCCGCAAAACCTTTGCCCGACCAGCCGGTTGAAACCCCCGGCTGTTTTCACTGCCTTTCCTCTGCTGCCGTGCTTCCTCCCTCTTTTGTTGCCGAACTAGCCCAAGCCCATTCCACGGTGCCCGATGCCTTGCCCGGCGCCGCTTTCTGCGCGTTGGCCGACGGGCTGCTGGCCCTGCTGTTTCCGCACCGCGCCGAACGGCCGCTGCCCAACCCCGACGCCGTAGCCGCCGAGCTTCACCACTTCCGGGCCGAGCTGGCGGCGCTGCTCACGGCGGTGCCCGCGCTGCCTGCTCCCGCGGCCGAGCTGGCCGACGAGTTCACGGCCCAGCTGCCGGCCTTGCGGGCGCTGCTGCTCCGCGACGCCAGCTCCATCCTGGCCAGCGACCCCGCCGCCCGGGGCCTGGGCGAAATCATCAGTTCCTACCCCGGCTTCTACGCCACGGCCCTGCACCGGCTGGCCCACGCTTTGCACAAGCGCGGCCTGCCGCGTCTGCCGCGCCTGCTCAGCGAATACGCTCACCAGCGCACCGGCGTCGACATTCACCCCGGCGCCACCATCGGCCCGGCTTTTTGCATCGACCACGGCACCGGCCTGGTCATCGGCGAAACCGCCGTCATCGGGGCCAATGTGCAGATATACCAAGGCGTCACCCTGGGCGCTCTCAGCGTGACCAAGGGCCTGCAGGGCACCAAGCGCCACCCCACCATCGAAGACCATGTGGTCATTTACGCCGGCGCTACTATCTTGGGAGGCAGCACGGTAGTCGGGGCGCACAGCATCATCGGCGGCAACGTGTGGCTCACCGAGAGCGTACCCTCGCATTCGCGCGTCTACCACCGCGCCCATATTCAAATCTCGCGCAGCGTCGACCCCGCCGCCGAGCTGGTGTTTTCCATTTGATTCAATGGGTGAATGAGCGAATGACTGAATGGGTGAATAAGGCAAGCGCCTCCCTTTCTCGTTTACATCGACTGTTCAAAAACTTATTCGCCCATTCATCCATTCACTCATTCACCCATTGTAAATGAAAGCTAATACCATCCTCGACACCATCGGCAATACGCCGCTGCTGCGCCTCAACCGCCTGTTCGCCGCCGTCCGTCCCGACGTCGAAGTGTGGGTGAAGCTGGAGCGCGCCAACCCCGGTGGCTCCATCAAGGACCGCATTGCCCTGAGCATGATTGAGCAAGCCGAAAAAGACGGCCTGCTTACCAAAGACAGCCTCATTGTGGAGCCCACCTCCGGCAACACCGGCGTGGGCCTTGCCCTGGTGGCCGCCGTGAAAGGCTACAAGCTTACCCTCGTCATGCCCGAAAGCATGAGCATCGAGCGCCGCCGCCTCATGGCCGCCTACGGTGCCAACCTGGAGCTCACGCCCCGCGAAAAGGGCATGAAGGGCGCCATCGAGAAAGCCCAGGAAATCGTGGCCAACACGCCTGGCGCCTGGATGCCCATGCAGTTTTCCAACCCCGCCAACATCAAAGTGCACGCCGAAACCACGGCCCAGGAAATCCTACGCGATGCCCCCGAAGGCTTCGACTACCACATCACCGGCGTGGGCACCGGCGGCCACATCACGGCCGTGACCGAGGTGCTCAAGCCGCTGTTCCCGAACATGAAAACCTTCGCCGTCGAGCCCGAGGCGTCGCCCGTCATCAGCGGTGGAGCGCCCGGCCCGCACCCCATCCAAGGCATCGGCGCCGGCTTCATCCCCGACAACCTGCACACCAATATTTTGGACGGCACCATCCAGATATCCCAGCAAGAAGCTTTTGATTACGCCCGTCGCGCGGCCCGCGAAGAAGGACTGTTCATCGGTGTTTCGTCCGGCGCCTCGCTGGCCGCCGTGGCCAAGAAGCTGGCCGAAGTACCGCAGGGTGGCCGCGTACTCACTTTCTGCTACGACACCGGCGAGCGCTACCTCTCAGTAGAAGGGCTGTTTGTATAAACAGCTCGGTCTTAGAATAAACAAAAAGCCCGACCAATTACTTGGTCGGGCTTTTTATTTGAATAAGTGGAGAATATCGGAGTCGAACCGATGACCTCTTGCATGCCATGCAAGCGCTCTAGCCAGCTGAGCTAATCCCCCAAATTTGGGTGTTACCGCCGTGCCATTTGCGCGTTGGTTCGACAAAAGTACGGCTCGTTTGCGGTTTGGCAAGGCCGAGGCTTACTTTTTTTGGGTTGGCAGCGCAAGCGCCAAACAATCAGCCACAAAAAAGCGGGCTGGAATTGCTTCCGGCCCGCTTCGGAGCTACGCTAAGCCGAAAAGCTTAGTTGAAGATGTAGCGAATGCCAATCTGGCCCTGCCAGCGCGAACCGATGCCGCCCGTGTCTTTACGGAAGGTCTCGGTCAGTTTCGTGCCGGTAGAAGGCGCGTTGTCCGTGCCGCTGCGGGTGGGGTTTACCAAGTAGCGATACTCAAACACCGGCTGGCTTTGGGCGTTGTAGCCTACATAGGCCAGGGGGTTCGTGCGGTTTGGCGTCTGGAAAGTACCCCAGTTGTCGTTGAGCAGGTTGCCCACGTTGAATAGGTCAACACTCAACTGCAGGGTGTTGCGGCTTTCGCCGATGTTGGTAAAGATGTCCTGCAGCAAGCGCACGTCCAACCGGTTCTGCCAGGGGCGGGCGCCACCGTTGCGCTCGGCATACTCACCGCGACGCGTCTTGAGGTAAGCATCCTGCTCGATGTAGCTATTCAGGTCGGTCCACTGTTGAGCGGCGGTGTACACCACGGCCGGCTGTGGGGTACCAGTCGTAATGGCCGGCAGCAAGGTGATGTCGCGCAGGTTGATTTCGCTCTGGTTGCGGGGCACGTACATCAGGTCGTTAGCCGTCTGGCTGTCACCGTTCACGTCACCCGAGTAAATGTATGAGAAGCGACCAGCAGGTGCTGCTTCGTAGAACAGCGAGATGGTGGTGCCCAAGTGGTTCAGGTATTCGCGGCGATATGAGGCCGACACAATCACGCGGTGCTGCTGCAGGAAGTTCGAGTAGCTCAATGCGTCCGAGTTCGGGTCGCCCGACACCGAACGGTCGCGCCAAATGGACTGGGCAATGGAACCGCCGTCATTCACCGAGCGAGCGTCAGAATAGGTGTACGCCACGCTAGCGTACAAGCCGCTCGAGAACGACTTCTGCAGTTGACCAGTGACAGCGTAAGAGTAGCCCTTGTTCGTATTGCGCATCAAGATGGCGTCCGTGATGTTGGGTTGCGCAGCGGTGTTGCCATTAGGTAGGCGATTAGGGTTTGGGTTAGGCGCCGGGAGGAAACCGTAAATGCGGTTGACGGCTGTAGCTTGAGCCAAGCCATTGGTGACAACCGCCGGGTTGATGGTGTAAAAAATCGGACGCGTGTCGGCGCCAGCGGCGCGGGCAAAGGGAGCCTCCTCGCTACCAGGTAGGTTCACGTTTTGGTGGTAAACCGCGTTAATGTCTTTCGTGTAAAAAGCCTCCAGGGTGGCGATTACGCCTCCAATCAACTCTTGGTCAACAGCAATGTTGGTACGCCAAACCTGTGGGAACTTGAAGTCTCTTGCAGTCACAGCCAAATTATAGGACGTATTCGCAGCAGCATTTTCTGGACGGTAGGCGTCCACGTTCTGATTAAAGGGGTAGATGGATGCATTGGCACTCGTAACTGGCACGCCGCCAACATTGGTGGTGGTAGGTACCGAACCGGAAGTGCTAAACGAGCCGAACTGTACGCCGTTGTTGCTGGCTTGGTTGGAAAGCCACACGAAGGGAATACGACCGGTAAACACGCCCGTGCCACCGCGCAATTGCGTTTTGCGGTCGTCATTCACGTCCCAGTTAAAACCAATCCGGGGCGAAAACAGCACCGAGGTTTTGGGAACTGAGCCCGTGTTCAACTGCACGCCGTCGCGGAAAGTGAGTTTGGCCGCGTCCGTGTTTTGCTGCAGGTCTGAGGTCAGGTAGGGCAAGTCAGCGCGCAAGCCGAGGATAACGCGCAGGTTATTGCGCGGCGACCATTCGTCCTGGGCATACAGGCCCAACTGCACCGCCGTGATGTCGGCGAAGGGGAAAGCCCCGCCCGGGAGGGTCGAATAACGCAGGTCGTAGCGCTGGGGCCCGGGGCGCGTAGTGCCGGTTGGTAGGGGAGTGTAGGTAGCCGTGCTACGGTCGTAGTTGAAGCCCGCCGAAGCGTAGAAATCTTCCAACGAGTTGTAAGCATAGTTGCCGTAATAGGTCGGCGCAAAGCCGTTACGGAACTTGTAAAATTCGTTGTAGGTACCCACCGTCACGTTGTGCTTGCCGAGGTAGGCCGTGAAATTGTCACCTATTTGATATACGTCCGAATTCAACACGTTGAAGGCCGAGAAAGGCTCGTAACCAAAGGAAGTCAACGAGTTCGAGGCGGTTACGCCGTTTTGTGCTGCGGTGGTGGTGCTACGGCCTATGGAGGTGCCGATGTCTACCAGCGGGAAAATGCCGCCGCTGCTCTCGCGGAAGTCGCGGAAAGCAGAGTAGCCTGCCGTCAGGTTATTCGAAAACTTACCACCGCCGAGCGTGCTGTTCAATTCGGCAATGATGGAGTTCAGGTTGTTGTTGATAGTATAGTACGACGAGAAAAAGGGCAAGCCAAACTGCGACTGCGAGCGTTGGTTATTGATAGCACCCGAAGTACTAGGCGGAATGTCAGCGTACGACTTCAGGTAGTTGTACTTGATGTTGAAGCGGTGGTTGTTGCTAATGTTCCAGTCAATTTTCACCGTTGCTTTGTCACTGTTCGAGCGCAAGACATAGTTCTCGTAGGGGCCGGGGTTATATCCGTACTGCTGCTGCAAGAAGTTGCTCAGGACATCTAGGTCACGCGAGGAGGCGTTTGATACCGTTCCGCCAGGAGCGGGCGCGGTTGTTTCGCGGTTGGCTGTGAAGTTACCCGTAGGGGGGTCGTTGCGGCGTTCCTGCTCGGCGTTGACGAAAAAGAACAGTTTGTCTTTGATGATAGGACCGCCTACCCGAAAGCCGACGTTGTTCAGGTTAAACGTGGGGTAGTCCGACCGAACGCCGGCTACTTTATTGCCCACCAGGTCCTGGTTACGGTAAAAATCATAGATGGAAGCCGACACCTTGTTGGTGCCCGAGCGGGTTATCACGTTAATGCCAGCACCCGTGAACGAGCCCTGACGAACGTCGAACGGAGCAATGCTTACCTGAATTTGGTCGATGGCGTCCAGAGAGATGGGCTGGGCACCAGCTTGGCCACCAACGGTCGGCGACAAGCCGAAGGAGTTGTTGAAAATGGCGCCGTCAACGGTGATGTTGTTAAACGCTCCGCTCCGGCCACCGAAGTTTTGGCCGTTGGCCTGCGGTGTGAGGCGGGTGAAGTCGTTCAACGAACGGTTCAGCGTGGGTAGGCGCTCGATGGTTTCGCGCTGTACCGTGGTGCTGGCGCCGGTGTGGTCGGCGTTCATCACGGGGTCGCGGCGGCCGCTCACGGTTACTTCAGTCAGTTCCGTGCTAGAGTCACTCAGCTTCTGGTCGAAACGCAGGTTTTGGCCCAGCGTCAGGTTGATGTCGTTACGCGTCAGGTCTTTGTAACCAACAAAAGTCACTCGTACCGAGTACGGGCCTACGCGCATGCCCTGGATGTTGAAGCGCCCTTCCGAGTTGGTAGGGGTAACGTACTGGGTATTGGTGGGCGTGTGCACGGCGATGACCGTAGCTCCTGGCAGTCCTTCGCCCTTGCTGTCGGTGATGACTCCGCTCATGGCTGCCGTTGTGGCGCCCTGGCTCCACCCCAAATGGGCAGTAAAGAGCATCAACGCCAACAAAAACAAGTGGCGTAAACGTAAATTGTTCATACAAAAAGGGTTGGTGAGTTTCAATATTATGGGAAATTTATGCAAAGGTAACGCCATTCAAGCTGGCCTGTGTTAGGAGAGTTTTACCATTAAGCTTGGTCGCACTTATACCCTCAAAAACACTTTTCTGCTAAGCTGAGGATTTATTAGGCACCACGGCAAGTGCAGTGGTGGTATAGTCATCGTTCACGGGCTAAGCATACAGTGTTGTGTTTAGCCATGCTAAGGTCATGTAGGAGATACAAAAAAAGAGGACTGGAATTGCTCCCAGTCCTCTTCGAACTATACTAAGTCAAGCTGCTTAGTTAAAGCTGTATCGAAGGCCCAACTGACCCTGCCACCGCGAGAAGAATGGAGCGATGTCGTATGCACGGTTTGTAGTCGCAAACGAAGCAGGGAACGAAAGAGTAGGCTGTGCACCAGGACCGGTTGTTTCTGCACGCAGCAATTCAATGGCATTGTTTTGAAGCGTGTACTGATGGCCCCAATCCTTATTCAACAAGTTGCCGAGGTTCTGTATGTCAAACGTTACTTGAATGGTGTTCTTCTTTCCACCAGCCATAAAATTAACATCTTGAGCAACACGCAGGTCAATCTGGTGGGTCCAAGGCATACGGCCGGCGAAACGCTCTACTACTTGGCCACGATGCGAACGTAGGTAGGGGTCGTTCTGAATAAAGGCTTCGAACTGGTTCTGGATTTCTTCAATAGTCCGTGTGTCCGAAGAGCCGCTTTTTACTAAGTTGATTTGGGTAGGGTCTCTTACATTGGTTGGCACATACAGCAAGTCATTGCCGGTGTTGCCATCGCGGTTCAAATCACTTCCCTGACCTACGATGTAGGTGATGGGCTGGCCTGAGCGTCCTTCGTAGAACAAGCTGAAAGTAGTGGCCAATGCGTCGTTTGCGTAGCGTAGGGTATAGCCGGTGCTTGCAATTACACGGTGACGCTGGTCGTTGCGCGAGTAACCCAGTTCAGGGCTGTTTGGGTCAAAGGCGATTTGGTTAAAACCGTAGTTTGACGAAGCCGTGCTGCTGGAGCCGCTGTTTACTTCCTTAGATTCCCCATAAGTATAGGCAGCCGTGGTGTTCAAGCCATTATTGAAGTTTTTCTGCAATTGGATGGTTGCGTTATAGCGGTAGCCTTTGTTAGTGTTATCTAATAAATACACGTTGGTATAGCGGGGGTCGATACGGCGCAATGCGGTGGTGGCAGCGTAAACCGGGCGCTGGTCAGGACCAGCCAAACGGCCTACGGGAGCGGTCAGATTGATGTCTTTATAGTAGATATCGTTCAGGGTCTTGGAATAAATGCCCTCAATTGTAGCTATGATATCGCCGGGCAAACGGAAGTCAACTGCCAAGTTCGTACGCCATACCTGGGGCAGACGGAAGTCGTCACGCACGAGGTTAATTTGGCTCGTGCTAACAGCAGTGTACGAAGTAGGAATCAGAGCCGGGTTAATCTGCACAGGCAACGTGGTTGAAGCTGGCGTAGTACCACTGGCGGCTGTGCCGGTCTGGTCCACCGAGCCCTGAATTAGGCCGCTGTTGGTGTAGCTGTTCGAAATCCATACGAATGGTACCCGGCCGGTGAAAATGCCCGTACCGCCGCGAAGCTGTACTTTGGCGTCGTTGTTCACATCCCAGTTAAAGCCCAAGCGGGGCGAAAACAGCAGCTGGCCATTAGGGGTGTTGCTGGTCTTGTATTCACTGCCAAAACGCTCGGTTACACCGGCGTTGTAACCAGGCTTATCCAGGAACAGAGGAACATCAACCCGCAGGCCGTAGGTCAGGCGCAGGCTAGTGATAGGTGTGTATTCATCCTGAGCATAGAAACCAAGCTGCGCTGCTTTGAATCTAGCCTCGCCATTGTCAGCCGTAGGGTAGCTGGCCTGTACGCGGAGAGCACGGCCCGCCTCGAAATTCTCAAGGGCAGTGCGGAAAGACGGTGTATTAGCCGTGCCAGTGGCACCGAAGGTGTAGTAACCCTGTCCGTTGTTCAGGAACAGGTTACGGAATTTAAACCCTTCGTTGTGCGTGCCAATGGTGATAGTGTGCTTGCCGAATGACTTCGTTACGTTGTCGGTAATCTCAACGATGTCCTGGTCGAGCTCATTGCCAAAAGAGCTGCGCTCTTGGCCAAGGTCGTAGGTAATGTTATTATCAGTAATCCGATAAGCTGGACCAGCAGCACCGTAAATATCACGGAAGTCGCGGATAGAAGTATAAGTCAGAATCAGCTTATTCGAAAGACCGCCGCCAAAGCGAGAGTTCAATTCAGCTACCGTGCTGTTGGTAGTGTTGTTGATGCGATAAGCATTGTTGCCGAAGCGGATAGCCGCAGCACCACGAGAGATGTTGTCGTCGAAGGCTTTAACAAAGTTGTGACGCAGGGTCAGAGTATTGTTCTCTGAAATGTTCAAGTCCAGACGGCCGAAAACCTTCTCGCTCTCCGTGCGAGCTGTGATGTCGCCAAAGGTGCCTGGGTCATAACCACCGTAGAGGCCACCTTCGTTGGTAGGCTTGCTGGCAATGCGTGCAATATTCTGCAGGGTGGCAACGCTCACGCGCGAGTCGCTGGCACCAGGAGAGAAGCCCAGAGGCGTGCTGTTACGCGCAATTTCCGCGTTCAGGAAGAAAAAGAGCTTGTCTTTGATAACGGGGCCACCGACGCGGAAGCCAGTCTGGTAATTATGAAAGTCAGCCGCTTTAACCCGGGGCTCAGTAACGCTTTTGCCAATGCTGTTCTGGTTGCGGCCAAAGCCGTAAATAGAAGCCGATAAATCGTTGGTGCCCGAACGAGTGATGGCGTTTACACCTGCACCGGTGAAGTTGCCCAGCGTCACGTCATAAGGAGCCAATACGACCTGAATCTGGTCAATAGCATCCAAGGCAATAGGATTGGTGCCTGCCTGGCCACCGGGCGTGCCCGAACCGGCAAGACCAAACACGTCGTTGTTCACCGCGCCGTCGATTGTAATGTTATTGTAGCGGTTGTTGGCGCCACCGAATGATGAACTGCCACCACCCGAAGCCTGTGGAGTAAGGCGAGTGAAGTCAGTCAGGTTACGGTTGAGGGTTGGCAACTGATTAATCTGCTCACGGCTCACGTTGGTAGCAGCACCAGTACGGCCAGCGTTGATGTTCGGGTCCGGACGCCCGCTCACAACTACCTCAGTCAGTTGGGTGGAGGCATCATTAAGTTGTACATCTATTCGCTGATTCTGGCCCAACGTTAGCGTAATGCCGTCGCGGTTAACGTCCTGATAGCCTACGAAAGTTACCTTCAGAGTGTACGGGCCACCCACGCGCATGCCCTGTATGTTAAAGCGGCCATCGGCATTGGTTGGCGATACGTATTGAGTATTGGTGGGGGTGTGCACGGCAATTACTGTTGCACCAGGCAAGCCCTCTCCTTTACTGTCGGTGATGACTCCGTTCATGGCCGCTGTGGTGGCGCCTTGGCTCCACCCCAAGCGGGCGGTGAAGAGCATCAACGCCAACAATAGCACGTGGCGTAAATATGATTTGTTCATATTGAAAAAAAGTTGAGAAAAATTATGAGCTTGATGGGAGGCTGGACAACGGCCGTACCGACATAGAGAAGCCAGTATTGCGATAATTTCACTATTCTCTAGATTGTGCACACCGGACCATTTACGCCGCAAAGGTAACAGGCAATGGTCACAACTGGGGCCGTACCGCCCGAATAAATCGACTTAAATAATAGTCAGATTCTAAGCTGTTCTCTACTACCCCCAACGAAGTGGAGGCATGAATGAAGTCCACTCCTTCATCGTCGGCCACGGTAACCAGGCCTACGTGGGTAATGGTGCGGCTGCCGGGCGAAGCCCCAAAAAATACAAGGTCGCCGGGCTGTAACTCCGTCGTACGTACGGGCGTGCCCCACACGGCTTGCTCGTTGGACGAGCGCGGAATGCTTACGCCGGCTTCGCCAAACGAGAGCTGCAGCAAGCCGGAACAGTCGAGGCCCAGGCGCGTGGTGCCGCCATATTGGTAGGGCGTGCCTTGGTAGGAGCGGGCCGCTTCTATTACCGAGGCCAGCGTACCCGTGGCATTGCCCATTCGCGCGGTGCGCTTGGTTACAATTTTGGTTTTGGCGCCACGGGGCGCAGCGCCTACAATTTTAGTTTTGCGCACCGGGCGGGCGCTGCTGTATCGGCCGGACTTTTTTAGGCGCACCATTTCGCGGGCCGAGCGGTACTTGCCGTCGCGATAATTGAGTTTCTGCTGACAGCCGGCGAGCCAGACCAAAGTCAGCAGCAGTACCGGTAGTATCTTCGTTGTCACCCTCCCCATTGGCCTCAAAGATAGTTTGTGCGGCCGGACCAGATTAGCCAACCGATGAATTTTAACGCCCTCACCCCGGAATTAATTGTTGCGTTTGAAGCCATCGTGGGCCCGGCGCACGTGCTCACGGCCCAGCGGGTCGAAGCGGATGTGTACGCCGACTACGGCCGCGACCACACCGAAGACCTGCATTACGCGCCCGACGTGGTGCTCCGGCCGGCCGATGCCGAGGAAATCAGTCAAATCATGCGCCTGTGCCACGAGCACCGCATTCCGGTCACGCCGCGCGGGGCGGGCACGGGCCTGAGCGGGGGCGCCTTGCCCGTGCACCACGGCGTGCTGCTGAGCACCGAGCGGCTGAACCGCATCCTGCACATCGACGAGCGCAACCTGCAGGCCACTGTCGAGCCCGGCGTGGTGAACGAGGCGTTTCAGAACGCGGTGAAGGAAGTGGGCTTGTTTTATCCGCCCGACCCGGCCAGCAAGGGCAGCTGCTCCTTGGGCGGCAACCTGGCCCACAGCAGCGGCGGGCCCAAAGCCGTGAAATATGGCACCACGCGCGACTACGTGCTGAATCTGCAGGTGGTGCTGCCCACTGGCGACGTCATTTGGACCGCGGCCAACACGCTCAAAAATTCCACGGGCTACAACCTCACCCAGCTCCTGGTGGGCTCGGAGGGCACGCTGGGCATCATCACCAAGGTGGTGTTTCGCTTGCTGCCCTATCCGCAGCACAACATCCTCATGCTGGTGCCCTTCCGCCAGGAAGCGCAAGCGGCGGAAGCGGTGTCGGCCGTGTTTCGGGCCGGCATCATTCCCTCGGGCATGGAATTCATGGAACGCGAGGCCATTGCCTGGTCTTCGGATTACCTAAACATCCCCCTCACGCTGCCCGAGGACATTAAAGCACACCTGCTGATTGAGCTCGACGGCCAAGATTTAGACCAGCTGTACAAGGAAGCTGAGCAAGTTTATGGTGTCTTGGAGCACTACGACGTGGACGAAATTCTACTGGCTGACAATGCCACGCAGAAAGACGAGCTCTGGAAAATCCGCCGCAACATCGGCAATTCGGTGCGCTACAACTCCGTGTACAAGGAAGAAGACACCGTGGTGCCCCGGGCCGAACTGCCCACGCTGCTGAAGGGGGTGAAGGAAATCGGGTCCCGCTACGGCTTCAAGAGCGTGTGCTACGGCCACGCCGGCGACGGCAACCTGCACGTCAACATCATCCGTGGCGACCTCGACGACGACATGTGGAACGTAGGTCTGCGCCAGCCCATCACCGAAATCTTCGAGCTCTGCGTGAAGCTCGGCGGCACGATTTCCGGCGAACACGGCATCGGCCTCGTGCAAAAGGGCTACATCGGCATTGCCTTGCCCGAAGCCAACCTGGCCCTGATGCGCGGCATCAAAACCGTCTTTGACCCCCATGGCATTCTCAACCCCGGCAAGATTTTCTAGCCAGTGGCTGTCACTGCGAGCGCAGCGACGCAATCCGTCCTGGTCTCAGCAACGCGCTTAGTACTGTGACAAAGCCCCAGCACTGCGCAGTGCTGGGGCTTTGTGTTTGACTTTATCACAACCCAGCGCAGGTCGCTAAGAGGGGACGGATTGCGTCGCTGCGCTCGCCATGACGGGGGCGCTACACCACCGTCGGCAGCATCTTGGGCGCGGCGCGATGGCGCGTGGCCTGTTCGTACGCATACCCTAGCCCCAACAATTTCCCTTCTTGGTAAGCGGCGCCCACAAACGACAAGCCCACCGGCAGCCCGCGCACCTGGCCCATGGGCACCGTCAGGTGCGGATAGCCGGCCATGGCAGCAGGCGACGAGAAGTCGACGCCCGTCGAATAGTCGCCGTTTACCCAATCGATGCACCAGGCCGGCCCCGTAGTCACGCCGACAATGGCCGTGAGCTGGTTGTCGCGCATCGTAGCCTCAATAATTTTGCGAGACTCCGACACCGTTTTCTGGACGGCCGCTTGGTATTTGGAACTGCCCAGGCCGTCGGTTTTTTCAGCCTGCATCAAGATTTCCTGCCCGAAGATGGGCATGGCCTCGGCAGCATGAGCCGTGTTGTAGGCGATGACATCGGCCAGGGTGCGCACGCTGGCGCCGGCATTGGCCAGGTACTTGTTCACGCCCTCCTTGAACTCGTACAGCAGCACGTCAAACTCGGCCTCGCCGAGCGGATTGATTTTTTTGACCAATTCGACTTCTACCACGGTAGCCCCTTGCGCTTTTAAGGCTTCCACGGCAGCCTTCAGCAAGTTGGCGACGGCGGTTGGGCCGTTAAGGTGGGCTTTTTCCACGCCCAGCCGCTGGCCTTTCAGCGCGTCGGGTTTGAGGAAAGATGTATAGTCAGTGGGCATACTGGCCGGAATGGGCAGCTTGGCCGAGTCGGCAGGGTCGGCGCCTTGTAGCGCGGCCAGCAGGAGCGCCGCGTCGCGCACGGTGCGGGCCATGGGGCCGGCGGTGTCCTGGGTGCTGGAAATGGGAATGATGCCGCTGCGGCTAAGCAGGCCCACCGTGGGCTTGAGGCCCACCAGGCCGTTGCACGACGACGGCGAGACCACCGACCCATCGGTTTCGGTGCCAATGGCGATGGCGCACAGGTTGGCCGCCAACGCCACGCCCGAACCCGAGCTGGAGCCGCTGGTGTTGCGGTCGAGCACGTAGGGGTTGCGGCTTTGGTGCCCGCGGCTGCTCCAGCCGCTCACCGAGTGCGTGGAGCGGAAGTTGGCCCATTCGCTCAGGTTGGTTTTGCCCAGCAGCACGGCGCCGGCAGCCCGCAGCTTCTGCACAATGAAGGCATCCTGCTTGGCCTTGTGTCCTTGCAGGGCCAGTGCACCGGCTGTGGTCATCATCTGGTCGCCGGTATCGATGTTGTCCTTAATGAGAACCGGAATGCCATGTAAGGCGCCGCGCAGCTTGCCGGCTTTACGCTCCTGGTCCAGCCCGTCGGCAATTTTTAGGGCGTCGGGGTTGGTCTCAATCACGGCTCGCAGCTTCGGTCCTTCCTCGTTGAGGGCTTTAATGCGGTCCAGGTACTTCTCGCTCAGGCTGCGGGCGGTTTCGGTGCCTTTGGCCATGCGTTCCTGCAAGTCGGCCACGGTGGCTTCGTGCAGGGCAAACGTCTCGGCACTGTCATTCCCCGCGGCGTTTGCCGCTCCGGACGTGCCCGCTTCTGCCGCAGACTTCTCAGGAGTTGACTGGCAAGCCACGGCCGGTAGCAGTGCGGCGGTGAGAGCCACTTTGGCCCCCTGATTCAGAAAAAGACGACGGTCCATGAAAGCGAAAAAACAGTATGGGGCAAGAGCGGAGCATTCGCTCCGAACGGCAATTATACAGTAGAATAGGCGGCTGCATATGCCGTTCACCCCACCCCTGCCGGGAGAGGTGAGCCAGACGCCTGTTACCGCCAGAACGCACCCCTCTCCCGGAGGTGAGGGGCCGTGCCCAGCAGGGGTGGGGTGTACAGGTCCGCGACTGCAAGCAATACGATACACAGAATCATCCCAAAACAAAAAAGCTGCTCCTTTGAGGGAGCAGCTTTTTACTAAAAGCAGGACGGAGCCGGCCTAAGCCTATTGCTCGCCCTTGAGCTTGTCTTCGCCGCCATAGGGCGCGCCTCCCGTGATGTCGCCGCGCAGGCCACCTTCCGTGTTTTGGCCGGGGCTCGCGTCGGGCTGACGAGCCATGGTGGTGTTGTCCATGCCAGGGCCGCTTTGGCCGGTGGGGGCGTTGGTCATGGCGTCGGTCGCCACGGCATTGCTAGGCGTGTCGGAGCCACCCGCGCCGCCCGTTATTTCAGCGGCTTTGGCGACGTAGCGCTGTTTGGCTTCTTCTTCGGGCAAGCCCTTAAACTGGTTCCACGACTCCCACTGGGCCTGCGAAAGGCCGGCTGGGCCGTTGGCTTGGTCGGCCGCGTTGGGGTCCACCTCGTCGGGCTTCATGTTCACGTCGCCTTCGGTGGCTTGCTTAAACAAGCCGTAGAGCTCGGTCATGTGCGCGGCGGCTTGGTCGCCCGGCAGGTTATTTACTTGTTGAGCGGCGGCCTGAAATTGTTCGTCGATGTTCATGAGAGTGGGAAAGGAAGTGAAGTAGAGCGTGGTGCACCCCAGACGGTGCCGTTTGGCAAGGGCGTCGTCCGAAGCGCGGCAAAATCCGTAATGGCGCCTGTTCTAGTCGAATCGGCAACCATTCGTGTTGCTGTCAATACCCCGTGGCTAGGCTTTAGGTTGCGGGGTCGTACTTTTGCGAGCATCTATGTGCGGAATAACTGGAGTATTTGCCTTTACCGAAACGGGTCGTCAGTCCCTGACCAACCTGCAAGCGTCTACCGACGCCATCATTCGCCGCGGCCCCGATTCGGAGGGCCATTTCGTGTACGACCAGTGCGGGCTGGGCTTCCGCCGGCTGGCCATCCTCGACCTCTCGGCCGATGGCAACCAGCCGATGAGCGACGCCGCGGGCCGCTACACCATCGTCTTTAATGGCGAAATCTTCAATTTCCGCGAGCTGCGCGAAAAGTTGATAAAGCGCGGCTGCACCTTCCATTCTCAGACCGATACCGAGGTCATCCTCCAGCTCTACATCACCGAAGGCCGCAGCTTCATCAAGAAGTTGAACGGCTTTTTCGGCCTCGCCATCTACGACAAAGAGGAAAACTCACTCTTCATCGCCCGCGACCGGTTCGGCGTGAAGCCGCTCCTGATTTACCGCGACGAGGACAAGCTTTGCTTCGCCTCGGAAATGAAGTCGATGATGGCGCTGGGCGTGCCCCGCAAGCTCGATTTTGTATCCCTGAGTCAGTACTTGCAGCTGAACTACATTCCCGGTCCGGCCAGCATTTTCAAGGGTGTGAAAAAACTGCTGCCCGGCCACTACCTCTACATCAAAGACGGCAAGGTGGTGGGCAAGGCGTGGTACAAAATCCCCTACGACCCCAAGAAGGTTGCCAAAAACAAGCTTAGCTACGAGCAGCAGCAGAAAAAGCTGGTCGAGCTGATGGACGGTGCCGTGCAGCGTCGTCTCGTGGCCGACGTGCCGCTGGGCGCCTTCCTGAGCGGCGGCATTGACTCCAGCGTGATTACCGCCCTGGCTGCTCGCCACACCCCGCACCTCAACACGTTCAGCATCGGGTTCAAAGACGAGCCCTTCTTCGACGAAACCAAGTACGCCAACCTGGTGGCGGCCCGGCACAACACCAACCACACGGTGTTTTCGCTCACCAACAACGACCTCTACGAGCACATCCACGACATGCTGGACTACCTCGACGAGCCGTTTGCTGACTCCTCAGCCCTGGCCGTGTACATTCTCAGCCAGCGCACCCGCCAGAAAGTGACCGTGGCCCTGAGCGGCGACGGCGCCGACGAGATGTTTGGGGGCTACAACAAGCACATGGGCGAGTTCAAAGTCCGCCAGGGCGGGGTGAAAGCCGAAGCCGTAACGGCCCTGGGCTTCGTGTGGGACGCCCTGCCCAAGTCGCGCAACAGCTTCTTCGGCAACCGCGTGCGGCAGCTGCAGCGCTTCTCGCGCGGCATGCTGGCCGGCGTGAAAGACCGGTACTGGGACTGGGCTTCCTTCGCTTCGGCCACCGAAGCCCGCACCTTGCTCAGCGCCGCAAGCCGCCGCAAAGTGGGCAAGAAGCTCGCCACCAAGCGCCGCAAGGACATTCTGGAGCACCTGCATTCCGACGGCGACCTCAACGAGGTACTGCTCACCGATATGAAGCTGGTGCTGCCCTACGACATGCTCACCAAAGTGGACATGATGAGCATGGCCAATTCGCTGGAAGTGCGCACGCCCTTCCTCGACTACAAGGTGGTCGACTTTGCCTTTTCGCTCCCGGTGAGCAGCAAAGTCGACGCCAGCATGAAAAAGCGCATCGTGCAGGACGCCTTCCGCTCCGAGCTGCCCGCCGAGCTGTATGACCGCCCCAAGCACGGCTTCGAGGTGCCGCTCCTGAAGTGGATGCGCGGCGAGCTCCGCTCCCTGATTGAAGAAGACCTGCTGCGCGACGACTTCATCGAAAGCCAGGGCATTTTCGATGTGCAGGCCATTCGCGACCTGAAAACACAGCTGTTTTCGCGCAGCCCCGGCGACGTGCACGCCCGCATCTGGGGCCTCATCGTGTTCCAGACGTGGTGGAAGCAGTACATGGCCTAAATGAAGGAAGAATTGGGAATGAGGAAGGATGAATTGCTGAGTGAGAATTCTTCCTTCCTCATTTCTCATTCTTCATTAAAACGGCTGGCCCTGGCGGCCGGCCTCCTGGTGACGGCCGTGCGCCTGGCGCTAATCGGCAAAGGCACCATGGCCTTCATCGACGAGCAGCGCTACGTCACGGCCATGCTGGGCTTGCGGGCCTTGGGCCAGGGGCACGGGCTGGAATTTCTGCAGGCCATCAATTCCATGGGGGCCCGCCCGGGCGACGGGCTGTGGCGAGTCTTCTCCGGCCTGGGGCAGGCGGCGTTGCTATTTGCCTGTGGCCTGAACCCCAACGCGCCGCCGTCTTTGCAGGTACCGCAAGCCTTCAACGTGCTTGTGATGGCGTTGAACGCCGGGCTGTTGTATAAAATATACAGGCAGTGGTTTAGCGCAGGTTTGGCAGCGGTGGGCGTGGCCTTATATGCCAGCTTGGTCAACACCAACCTGTACCTGCGGCATCTTCTTCCCTACGACCATTCCCTGTTCTTTTTCCTGCTGGCGCTGTGGCTGCTCCTGACTTCGGCTCCTCGTGCGCGCCTTCGCCGCGCGGGCATCGTGGGGGTGCTTTCCGGACTGAGCGTTGCGGTCTACCCGGGGTACTTCATGGGTGCGGCGCTGTTGCTGGTAGCCAGCTTTCTGAGGAGCCCGGGCACTTCAGGCGGCGCAAAGCCGAGCGGGTTCGTGAACGGATTTGGGACCGTTACCGCGCAGTTGGCGGCGCTGGTGGGCACGCTCGGACTCTTTGAAGCGCTGGCCCAGGTGGCCGATACTTCTTACTTAGCCAGCAGTCGCTACATTGCCACCACCGTTACCCAAGGTGATTTTAGGGAAGGTTTTAGCTTCATCGGTACCTATTTCTGGGAGGTAGAAGGGGTTCTGGGCATCGCCTTGCTGCTCCTCTTCGGAGCAGGGTGGGGACTAAGCCTGCGTCTGCGGCCCCCTGTTGGTTTTGGGCACTTGTCTGTGTTTGGTTTACTCAGTGCCAGTTTTCTGGTGTGGCTGGGCTATGCCGTGGCGGTGTATTTCGGCCATGCTCTCGTTTTCTATGGCCGCATCCTGCATTTTTTTGTCCCGTTTGTTGTGTTGGGCAGCTTAGTCGCGCTGCAATGGCTTGGGGATATGACGCCTTCGCCTCGGTACGTCTGGGTGGGCTGCGCGGCCGTTGCTTCCATGCATTTCACTGCCTTCGTGTTGAACTACCAGGCCGTTGACTACCCGGCTGATGTGGCCTATGCTCATGGCATTTGGGACAAACGGCAAGCTACTGGTTACACCATCACAGCCTGTGAGCCCCGGGTTATGTTCTATCGGTTGTTTGGCCCCCGCATTCGCAACCAGCCCACAGCGGCTACGCCACGGTACGAACTAGTCAATTTCGCTTACCTCTATCCCATAAACGGTTACCAGGCCCCTACCCTCGATGCCAGACGGGTCCTGATTTCGGTGCCCTATTTCATGAAGTACGCGCCTTATCAGTTCGAGGGACATAATCCAAGGGAGCGAGCACTGTTGCAAACCAACCCCTTTGCCTTTCAGATTATTGAGGCATATTAATAAAGGTTGTTGGCTTATAACTAATTAGTTAACAGCCCTACGCTGGAAAATAGCTGATTGCCTATGGTGCACATCACCCAGTCGAGACTAAATTTGCTCGATTAATGCAGTAATTTCTACAGACCAAGCAGCTTAATGAAAATAGCAATTGTAGGCACCGGATACGTGGGTTTGGTGACGGGTACGTGCTTCGCCGAAGTGGGCATTGACGTAACCTGCATCGATATCGACCAAAAAAAGATTGATAACCTGCACAAAGGCATCCTGCCAATTTACGAGCCGGGCCTGGAAGAAATGGTAACCCGCAACGTCGAGAAAGGGCGTCTGAACTTCTCGACCAACCTGGCAGAAGCCATCGTGGATTGCGACGTTGCTTTCATCGCCGTGGGCACCCCGCCCGGCGAAGACGGCTCGGCTGACTTGAAATACGTGCTGGCCGTGGCCCGTGGCATCGGCGAAAACATGAACAGCTACGGCGTTATCGTCACGAAGAGCACCGTGCCGGTGGGCACCGCTGCCAAAGTGCGCGCCGAAATCGAAAAAGCCTTGGAAAAGCGCGGCGTCGACGTCGAGTTTGACGTGGCGTCGAACCCCGAATTCCTCAAGGAAGGGGCGGCTATCGACGACTTCCTCAAACCCGACCGCATTGTGGTGGGCGTTTCGTCGGAGCGCGCCGAGGAGGTAATGCGCCGCCTCTACAAGCCTTTTCTCCTCAATGGGCACCCCATTATTTTCATGGACATCCCGTCGGCGGAAATGACGAAGTACGCGGCCAACTCCATGCTGGCCACCAAAATCAGCTTCATGAACGACGTGGCCAACCTGTGCGAAATCATGGGCGCCGACGTCAACAAAGTACGCCAGGGCATCGGCTCCGACGCCCGCATTGGCACCAAGTTTATTTACCCCGGCATTGGCTACGGCGGGTCGTGCTTCCCCAAAGACGTAAAGGCCCTCATCAAAACGGCGCAGGAAAACGGCTACCAAATGCAGGTGCTGCAAGCCGTGGAAAACGTGAACGAGCAGCAGAAGTCGGTGCTTTTCGACAAAGTGCAGCGCCACTTCGGCGGCGAGCTGCGCGGCCTGAAAATAGCGGTGTGGGGCCTGTCGTTCAAGCCCAAGACCGACGACATGCGCGAGGCACCGTCCCTGGTCATCATCGAGAAGCTGCTGGCCGCTGGCTGCACCGTCACGGCCTACGACCCCGTGGCCATGGACGAAGCGCGCCACACCCTGGGCGACTCCATTACCTATGCCAAAGACGAATTCGCGGCTCTCATCGACGCCGACGCGCTGCTGGTGGTTACTGAATGGCCGGATTTCCGGTCGCCCAACTTCGACGTAGTGGCCCGCTTGATGAAGCAAAAAGTCATTTTCGACGGTCGTAACATCTACGAAGCCGCCGAATTAAAAGAGCTTGGCTTTGCCTATCACTGCATCGGGGTACGCACCGACCACCGCGAGCCAGCAAAAGCGTAGCATCATACCTCTGTCATCCTGAGCGCAGCGAAGGACCTTATCGCGGCTGCACCTTCAGGATTACCACTTATCGAGCGGCGCGGACGTGGTAAGGTCCTTCGCTGCGCTCAGGATGACAAAAAATTATGTCAGAAGAAAAAAAACGCGTCCTCATCACCGGCGGGGCTGGTTTTCTGGGCTCTCACCTCTGCGACCGGTTCCTGGCCGAGGGCTACCACGTCATCGCCATGGACAACCTCATCACGGGGTCGCTCCAGAACATTGAGCACCTGTTTGGCAAGCCAGATTTCGAGTTTCACCACGCCGACGTGAGCAAGTTTGTGTTCGTGCCCGGCAAGCTCGACTACATCCTGCACTTTGCCTCGCCCGCGTCGCCCATCGACTACCTCAAAATCCCCATTCAAACGTTGAAAGTGGGTTCGCTGGGTACGCACAACCTCCTGGGCCTGGCGCGCGTGAAGGGCGCGCGCATGCTGATTGCCAGCACGTCGGAAGTGTACGGCGACCCCGAAATTCATCCGCAGGTGGAAGAGTACTTCGGCAACGTGAACCCCGTGGGGCCGCGCGGCTGCTACGACGAGGCCAAGCGCTTTCAGGAAGCCATCACCATGGCTTACCACAACCACCACGGCCTGGAAACGCGCATCATCCGCATCTTCAACACCTACGGCCCCCGCATGCGCCTCGACGACGGCCGCGTGCTGCCGGCTTTCCTGTCGCAGGCGCTGCGCGGCGAAAACCTGACCGTGTTCGGTGATGGCTCCCAAACTCGTTCTTTCTGCTACGTCGACGACCTGGTAGAAGGCATTTACCGCCTGCTCCTCAGCGACTACCACTTGCCGGTCAACATTGGCAACCCGTCGGAAATCACCATCAAGGAGTTTGGCGAAGAAATAGCGCGCCTCACTGGCGTCGAGTTCAAGCCCACGTATCAGGCCCTGCCCGAAAACGACCCCATGAAGCGCCGGCCCGATATCAGCAAGGCCAAGGAAATTCTGGGCTGGGAGCCCAAGATTGACCGCGCCGAAGGCTTGCGCCGCACCCTGGAATATTTCAAGGAGCACGTCAAGTAAGCCGCGCATGGCCACGTACCCTGCGCCCTACCTGATTCAATTTCCCAAGCTAGGGGCTCCGGACATTGGCTACATTTCGGTGGGCGAAAGTGCCCAAGACCCGCTGCCGTTTGCCGTGCAGCGGGTTTTCTGGACTTACTACACTCCCGAAAGCATCGTGCGGGGCCGTCATGCCCACCTACGAACCGAGCAAGTGCTGATTGCCGCCGCCGGTCGCATCACTGTCACGACCGAATTGGCCGACGGCACCATTCAGATTTTTCGCCTCGAAGACCCCAACCAAGGGCTGTACGTGCCGCCGTGTGCGTGGCACACCATGCAATACTCCCACACGGCAGTGCAATTGGTGCTGGCTTCGCAGCCCTACAGCGCCGACGATTATATTCGGGACTACGACGCTTTCCGCGAACGATGGAAGCAGCGAGCTTAGACCAGTTGCTCGCTGCCCGACGAGCCGAGTTAGCGTATTACTCGCCGTATTATTTCCTGCGAAAGCTGCCCGCGGAGCAACAGCAGGAACTGTTTGGCACCGGCTTGGCCCGGCGTTGGGACACGGAGGATGAGCGCGAAATCTACTGCACGCCCCCTCAGCGCAACGTCTGTTGGCTGTATCACTTGCTGAAATGGGATACCGCTTATTTTGGTATCCCAACGTTCCGCCTGTTCACCGGGCTTTTTGCTGCCCCGCTGACCACAGCAGAACTGGCCGAAACCATTGGGGGCTTTTGTCGGCAACTGGCCAGTCGGGCCGGTGGCCCATACTCGGCATTCAGCATTGTGCCGGCGGAAGACCTGCGGCTTTTGCAAGGATTAACGGCTGCGGGCTGGCAGTTGGTCGAAACCCGGCTGACGTACTACCACGACCAAGTGGCGCACTTTGACCACGCTCGGTACCCGGTGCGTGCCGCCAGGAATGACGAAGCTGCCCACATCGGGCGGATTGCGGCGCGGGCCCGCAACCCCTTCGACCGGTTTCATGCCGACCCGTGGTACGGCGAGGCGCGAGCCGATGCTTACCTGGCCCGCTACGCCGAAAACACGGTGACTACCGATTTGGCGGCCGAAGTGCTGGTGCCGGACGCGCCCGGACTGTCGGTCGATTCTTTTCTGGCCATCGGCGACTTAGCCGGCGATGCGGCGCTGGGGCTGCCCATGTCCCGTGTGCTGCTCACGGCAGTGGGCCCGGCCAACCGGGGCTGGCACGTGAAGCTAGTGGCCGAAACGCTGCACAGGGCGCAGAGGTTGGGCCACGAAGCCGTACTGATGACCACGCAGAGTACCAACCATGCGGTATTTCGGACCTGCGAGAAGTTAGGATTCAAGCTCGGTGCGACCAGCCATGTGCTGACGTATCACCACCGCTAACATTGGCGCTAACTTTGAAGCATGAACGTACCATTTCTGTCATTTGAGCCTCAGCATGTCCCGTTGCGCGAAGCGCTGACCGCGGCCTTTGAGCGGGTTTACGATTCCTATTGGTATGTGCTAGGGGAGGAGGTAAAGCAATTTGAGCAGGAGTATGCCGCATTCAACCAGGTCAAGCACGCGATAGGCGTGGCCAACGGGCTCGATGCCTTAGTGTTGGCCTTGCGGGCATTGGGAGTTGGGCCCGGCGACGAAGTAATTGTTCCTTCCAATACCTACATCGCCACGTGGCTGGCCGTGACGCAAGTGGGCGCCACGCCCGTGCCTGTAGAACCCGACCCCGCCACGAGCAACCTCGACCCCGCCCGCATTGCCGCGGCGCTCACCGCGCGCACCCGCGCCATCATGCCGGTGCACTTGTATGGCCAAGCCTGCCGCATGACCGAAATCATGGCCCTGGCCACGGAGCATAACCTGTACGTGGTAGAAGACAATGCCCAGTCGCAAGGCGCCAGCTTTGACGGTGCGCTTACTGGCAGTTTTGGCCACGTAAACGGCACCAGCTTTTACCCCGGGAAAAACCTGGGCGCGCTCGGCGACGCCGGCGCCATCACCACCAACGACGAAAGCCTGGCGCAACAGCTCCGGGTGTTGCGCAACTACGGCTCGCAGCAGAAATATTACAATGAAGTGGTGGGCTACAACTCCCGCCTCGACGAGCTGCAGGCCGCCTTGCTGCGCGTAAAGCTGCACAGCCTACCCGAATGGACGCAACAGCGCCAGCAAATTGCGGCTTGGTACGACCAGCACCTCGCCGGCATTTCCGAACTGCGATTGCCCGTGGTCGCTCCGGGCGCCACCCACGTGTACCATCTCTACGTGGTACACACGCCCCACCGGGCCGCCTTGCAGGCGCACCTGACGGCCGCGGGCATCGGCACCCTCATCCATTACCCGGTGCCGCCGCACCGGCAACAGGCCTACCAGCCCATGAACCTGCCGGCTGGCAGTTTTCCCATCGCCGAAGAATTGGCGGCCACTTGCCTGAGCTTGCCCATGTGGCCGGGCATGACGGAAGACCACGTGCGGGCCGTAGGAACTGCCGCTCGGCACTTTACGCTTTAGTTTGCGCCTTGGTAATTGGCTTTACGACGCCAACCAAGCTTGGCTTCCTCATTCCGTTTTTATATGCCCAAGCTTTCCGTCATTGTTCCTTGTTACTACAACGAGGAGAATATTCCGGTGACAACCCGTGAGTTGGTGGCGAACGAGGCCAACTTTCCGCCCGAGGTCACGTTCGAGTACGTGTTCGTCAACGACGGGTCCGGCGACAACACGCTCGGAGCCTTGCGCCAGGCCCAAGCCCAGTACCCTGGCCGCATCCGCATCGTGGACTTGGCTGGCAACGTGGGTTCGTACAACGCCATCGTGGCCGGCATGGCCCACGCCACCGGCGACTGCCTCTCCGTCATCACCGCCGACCTGCAAGACCCGCCCGAACTGATGGCGCAGATGTACAGCCATTGGCAGCGCGGTTTCAAACTAGTGATTGGCAACCGACAAGACCGCGAAGAAACCGGCCTTTCGCAAACCTTGGCCAAGGTCTTTCACTGGCTCATGAAGAACCTGGCCCTGCGCAACATTCCGGACGGCGGGTTTGACTTTGTGTTCTTCGACCGGCAAGTGGCCACTGAAGTGCTCAAGCTGCAGGAGCGCAACTCCAACGTGTTCTACCTGATGGTCTGGCTGGGCTTTGCCTACGTCAACATACCGTACACGCGCCGCAAGCGCAAGATTGGCAAGTCGCGCTGGACCCTTTCCAAAAAAATCAAGCTGCTCATCGACTCGTTGATGGCTTTCTCCTTCGTACCCATCCGAGCCATTTCGGTGCTGGGGCTCGGATTGGGCATCATTGCGCTGATATACGGCGTTTACGTCATCGCCCTCAAAATAATCAGTCCCAACGAGCCCGCTGGCTGGACCACGCTCATGGTGGTAATGCTCTTCGTATCGGCTTTTCAAATGACAGCGCTAGGGGTCATCGGCGAGTACGTGTGGCGGGGCCTCGACGCGTCCCGCCAACGGCCGCTTTACGTGGTCCGGGAAGTGCTGAACCCAGACGAAATACCCCGCAAGGGCCCATCGTACGCTGACCACGCATGAGCCTGTACTTGCCGTACCTGCTGCTAACCCTGGTCATGCTGGGGGCTAGCTATGCGCTGGGGTACTTCCTGCTGGTGCGGAAAAGCCAGTTAAGCACCGACGAGCCGTACTTCTCCACCTTCGCGGCCTTGTTGGGCGGCGTGAGCGCCGTGGTGGTGGGCTACGCCGCGCTGCAAACCCTGGGCAATACCATGCTGCTGCCCGTGCTGTTGTTGTTGGCCGCCTTGCGGTGGCAGTTGCGCTGGGCTGAAAAAAAGCCCGCCGTGGGCCCGCCTCGCAAATTCGGCCACCTCGGGGCGCTGGGCCGGGTGGCTGTGGTGGGAGCGGCGGTGTACACCGCCAGAATTTTTTTGCTTTACGACCCAGACTCCTCTTTTCTTCGGACTCCCTTCCAGGACTACATTTATTATTCCCGCCTGAGCACGCCGCTCAACGCTGGCTTGGAAACGAAGTCGTTAGAAGCATTCTTTCCGCAGTTTGTGGCTGTCGAGCCCTATCACTATTTCGAATTGTGGCTCAATGCGCTGCTGGTGAAACTCACGGGCCGGCCTGCCCTGTGGTGTTTGTACCTGGCAACGTATTCCGTCCTCATCACAATAGTGGGAATTGGAATTCGGGCGGTGCTGGCGCACTTTCAAGTGGCCTCACGCTGGGCCTGGGTCCTTACCGCCTTGCTGCTGCTAACCGGTGGGGTGTCTTGGCCCATTTTTGGGCGCATTCCACTCACCGCCACGGGCGGGGGGCTGAATGCCGTGAGCCTGCTTTTTCTGGAAGCGAAGCTGGCCACTGTTTACCTATTCCTTATAGGTAGCGTGCTGCTGCTACTGCGGCGGCGTTTTGCCCCGGCGGGCATGGTGTTGGCGGCGCTGCCGCTGGTGTACGTCTCGACCGGGCCGGCCGTGATTGGGGGCACAGTCGTGTTCACCATCTACCTCTTGCTGACGCGTCGAGTCAGCCGGATTGAGGTTCTGTGGATGGTGCTCCCCCTGGTGGGGACCACGCTATTCTTTAGCGGTTTTTACTGGTTGCAGCGGAAGGCTTACCAGTTGCCAGGCACCCCCAACGTAGCCACCGAATTATTGGTAAAACCCAGTGAAGCCAGAACGGTGGTCAATCTTTTCCTTGGCATGTTCGTCATCTACGCTTTGTACTATGGCGTGTATGGGGCAGTGTATGCGGCGGCAGCGGGGCGCCGCGGCTGGCGCGCGGCCGGGCCCGGACCACGGGCCGTGCTTGTGTTGGTGGCGGGAATGGGCCTGTCGGCAGCTGCTATGTGCTCCTTCGCTCTGCATTACCCCGACGGGTACCAGTTTTCGCAGAACGTGGTCACTCCACTGTTTCCAATCCTTCTGGCGGTACTACTGGGAGCCGCTTTCCCCGCGGCCAGCACTGCCCGCAGACTCGTGGCCACGGGGTTGCTATTGGGCTGCTGCGTGTATAATTATTATCCGCTGTTCGGTGGGGGCAACATGAATAGAACCAAGCGGTATTCCGCCGATTTCCTGCGCCAGGTGAAGGCCGTCCTGCCCACGCTTGGCAACAAGGGAGCCTATCTGTTAGGCGACGCCGAGTATGAAAATACCTACATGCTGTCAGAAGACATGTACACAGCGGGCAACTACATTGCAAACTTTGCCAATGGCTACGCTTTTCCAGCCCTTTCGCTTCTCGACGTAGACAGCGTGAGCACCGACGCTCGGTACGCGCGCGATTCAATACAATCGCGCTTGTGTTTGCAAAACTCCAGTATGTACCGTTACCTGCGCCTGCATCCACAGCCCGCAGCCTCCCTCGACAGCCTTCGGTACCGTTTTGTGGCCCAGTACGGCATCCGTTTCGTGTGCGTGTCTGCCGCTGCCAACCTACCGGAAACGCTGCGCCCCCTCGTCACCAAAGCGGTGGTCGACACCGTTTCCGGGGAAAAATTCTACGTCTTGAGAGCGGCGACTGAGTAATATACTGGCCCTAGGCTGGCCGGGCGCACTATTCCCAACGGGACGATGTCGCGTTCTTCGGCCGGCAAGCGACCACCGAGGCGTTGCAACTGCACAAAGGCAACTCCAGCGTGTTGTGTCAGGCCGTTGGTACGCCATCGGCCTCAAAATCGTCAGCCCTGACGAGCTCGCCGGCTAGACCACGCTGACGGTGGTGAGGCTGTTCGTATCTGCCTTCCAGATGGAAGCGCCATGCTTCATCGGCGAATACGTGTGGCGCGGGTTGGACGCAGCCCGGCAGCGTCCGGTATACGTTGTACGTGAGCCGTTTGATTGAGGACAAAGTGGTGATTTAGTGGTTCGCTACCGTCCTGCATATCACTAATCAATGCGCAGTCTGTGCTCTCATCTATTGCCTTTGCCCTACCTTTGCAGCGAGTGCCTGTGACGGTTGGGTTCCGTTACGTGGAAATAACACGATTGCCTGTTGACCTTTAGGCTAGGGGCATTATCCTTGTAAGTCAAGTGTTTATGCAAACAACCGAAGCCGTAAAATCCACCCATGCTCTTGCTGATACCCCGGAGGTTAGCAACCAGAAGTGGACCGAAATCATTGAGCCCCGTACCAGTTTGCTCGACCTTCGGCTAGGCGAAGTCTGGCGCTACCGCGACCTGGTGGTGCTGTTTGTACGGCGCGATTTTGTGGCTACTTACAAGCAGACCGTGCTGGGCCCCATCTGGTTTTTTATCCAGCCGTTGCTCACCACGCTCACGTACGTCATCATCTTTGGTAACGTAGCGCGCCTGCCCACCGACGGCCTGCCAGCACTCCTATTTTATTTGTCAGGAGTAACCATCTGGAACTACTTCGCCCAAACGCTTACGGCCACGTCGGGCGTATTCCGAGACAATGCCAGCATTTTCGGTAAGGTGTACTTCCCGCGTCTCACCATGCCGCTTTCCATCATCATCTCCAACCTGGTCCGGTTTGGGGTGCAATTAGCGTTGTTTCTGGGCGTGTGGGCATTTTATCTGGTCACCACCAATGCGGTGCATCCCAATGCGTTCATGCTGCTCACGCCGGTGCTGGTGCTGCTCATGGCCCTGTTGTCATTGGGCCTGGGCATGATTTTCAGTGCCTTGACCACTAAGTACCGCGACTTGGCCATTCTGCTCACGTTTGGCGTACAGCTGGCCATGTACGCTACCCCCATTATTTACCCGGCTTCCAGCTTGCCCGATAAATACCGCTGGATACTGCAGGCCAACCCCATGACGCCCATCGTTGAAACGTTCCGCTACGGTTTCCTTGGGTCAGGCACCGTCAGTTGGGCCAATCTTGCTTATAGTGCGGTTATTACCGTAGCCATTGTGTTGGTTGGCATTGTGATTTTCAACCGGGTGCAGAAAAGCTTCACCGATACGGTGTAAGCCACGGGAAAGAGGCCGCGAAGTAAGCTAGTTAATTTCCGCTGCTGCGTGTTGTATAGTAAAGGTTTCGATTTCCATGAGTAATAACGTCGCCATTCAAGTTCAGAACTTAGGTAAACTGTACCGCCTTGGTGAGATAGGTACCGGTAGTTTGAGCCAGGATTTGAGCCGAACTTGGGCTAAGCTTCGGGGTAAGGAAGACCCTTTCGCCATCATCGGTGAAACCAACGACCGGACCGCGAAAGGCAGCAGCGACTTTGTGTGGTCGTTAAAGGACGTAAGTTTTGACGTAAAAGAGGGAGAGGTACTAGGTATAATCGGCCGTAATGGCGCTGGTAAGTCAACGTTGCTGAAAATCCTTTCGAAGGTCACGGCTCCAACTACAGGCAAAATCAAGATAAAAGGTCGCATCGCCTCTCTTTTAGAAGTAGGCACCGGTTTCCATCCCGAGTTGACTGGGCGTGAGAACATTTTTCTCAATGGAGCAATCCTGGGAATGAGCAAGGCTGAAATCAGAAGCAAATTCGATGAAATCGTCGATTTTTCTGGAGTGGCTCGCTACATCGACACCCCAGTTAAGCGCTACAGTAGTGGCATGTACGTGCGACTTGCTTTTGCCGTGGCTGCTTTTCTGGAACCCGAAATTTTGATTGTTGACGAGGTATTGGCGGTTGGTGACGCGGAGTTTCAAAAGAAGTGCATTGGCCGGATGAAAGACGTTAGTGTGAACGATGGGCGCACGGTTCTGTTCGTTAGCCATAACATGTCGGCAATTAAAGAGCTTTGTCACAGTGCTCTGATGATGGTGGAAGGAAAGGTCTCTTTACAGTCGGACATATCAACAGTTATAAATACTTATCTGGAAGAGGGGGATAAAAGTGCCTCGTACGAAAACTTAAATGAAGCGAATGGAAAAGGGCAAATTTTAAGTGTGAAATTTTTCAATGAGAGTGGTATCAACACGAACAGCTTTGTAGGTTTTTCAAATCCTTACCTAATCGTGCAATACAACTTGGAAAGAGATTCCAGAAATTTCAACATTGGCATGATTGTCAGCGACATATATGAGAACAACATATACTCCAGTGCTGACACTGACCTTAACGAGCAATTGGTTGCAAAGCGCCTTGCGGGATATTATAGCGTTAAGGTGCCTTTGCCTTTGCACAATTTGAATACAGGCTATTATAAAGTGAAATTGCTTATGGGAATAATAAACACAGAAGTATTTGACTCCGTCGAATTATCATTTAACATAGAGAATAATAATTTTCTTAATACAGGGGTTAGGCCAGGACTCATAATATCCCTTAATAAATGGGAGTACTAAAACCATGAAAGCAATGTTTTTCAAAAATCTTTTTCGCAAAGAGAACAAAGTCAGCTCGAAATTAAATTTTTCGGCTCAGCAGCTGAACAATGTGTTAGTTGATAATAGAAAGTCGTTGGCTGAGATAGCAACTTGGGTTGACGAAGATGCTATGAAGACTTCATGTTTTGATTATGGGGTTCCAGATTTTATTAAAATTGAACTAGATAAGCCTCTTAATAACGAAGCAACCTATAGCGACTATATGCTATTTATTGCTCGTAATTATTTGGAAAGAATTAGCTATTTGGAAATAGGTGTTTCGGTGGGAAAAAACTTTTTTCAAATTCTTAACGGAATCAGTAATGCTAACATTGTTGGGTTCGATATAGAGGATATTTACCCTGTAATTGAAAACAAGCTTAATTTGCTGTCTAGAACGGAGTGGGATGGTCCAAAAGAATCTATCAAGAAAACCGTTTCAAGCCTTTCTGAATATACGTTTAAAGATAATAAGGTTTCTTATTTGTCCGGAGATGTATGGGATGAAAATAGTTGGTCTAAGCTTCAGGGACGCAAGTTTAATATGGTTTTTTCCGACGCGCTGCATACCCCGGAAGCAATTTTATTTGAATTTGAAATGCTGGTAAAATATGATTTGCTAGATAGAAAGTTTGTGATTGTTTGGGATGATTTGGTGGGCGAGATGAAAAATTCGTTTTTTCAGATAATTAATAAGTATAACGACAAATATGGCATAAAGAGCAGATACTTGCTCGAAGTTAATGGCTGGGTAGGCCAATTTGAAGGAAAGCATGCCGTAGGAATTATTTCAAATTTTGCATTTGAATAACTATGAAAGTTGCACTTACTACTCTTTCAAATCAATTGTATTCTGAAAGCAGGGCAATTTTATGTGAATCAGCATTATTGAACGGAGTAGATAAGGTTTATGACTTCGATTTTGAAGATGTCAAAAAAAGTGATTTCTATGAAAGTCACCATGATGTACTGAGTAATGAAAGATTTATGGGATATTGGCTTTGGAAGCCCTATATAATTTCTAAAGCTCTAGAGGATATTAATTACGGTGATATATTATTTTACATTGATGCTGGTGTCAAGGTGTTGAGCAGTTTGAAGCCTCTTGTGGAAATATGTTCAAATGAATCTGATATTGTTGTTTGCGGTAACGGAAACGACATCAATGCATCATGGACAAAAAGAGATTGTTTCGTCTTGATGGATTGCGATAGTGAAAGATTCTGGTATTCTGCACATTGCGATGCTTCGTTCGTTGTGTTCAAAAAAACGGAAAAGAGTATTGATTTCGTCAATGAATGGGTGAAATACGGTTCTAATCTGCAAATTATCTCAAACTTGCCCAACGTTAGTGACTTGCCCAACAAGCCTGAATTCATTGACCACAGGTATGACCAGTCGATATTATCCCTGTTAGCGGAAAAGTTTAATTTGCCTCTATATAGAGCACCCAGTCAATTTGGAAATCACTATAAATTGAGGCAATATAGAATCGAAGGTGAGTTTAATTGTCTAAATCAATCGTACCAAAATCAGCTTACTCACTATCATTTTTTGCCATATTATAATTCTGTCTATGGACAATTAGTAGACCATCATCGTACAAAAAATAAAGCGTATATACAAGATGAAAAAGTGCCACGGATAGGTATTGACCTGCCTCGCGATTCGAATCAAAAAATACTCTTTACTAGAATTATGAAAATGCTTCGGAATCTAATAAACTAATATAAATTGAATCTTAGATTTTAATGATTTAATTTGTTTAGGCTGTACATTAATGTCTGAATTAAATTTTATTAAGTAACATGAAAAATGGGTCACAACAGCCTATTGCCTTGAGCATCATTATCCCTTCTTTTAATCAAGCGCAAGAACTGAGGGGGCTGTTGGAGACTATAGATACACAATCTTTCCGTGACTTCGAAGTAT
The DNA here is from genome assembly GCF_036388155.1 of Hymenobacter sp. Taxonomy (NCBI): domain Bacteria; kingdom Pseudomonadati; phylum Bacteroidota; class Cytophagia; order Cytophagales; family Hymenobacteraceae; genus Hymenobacter; species Hymenobacter sp. Next base: position 90,024 of record NZ_DASVSI010000066.1, read on the forward strand.
TGATTGTGGATGGATGTTCAGATGAATCGGTGAAATGGGTGGTGAATGATTTTACTCAGCTGCCTATTCAATTCGTGTCAGAGCCTGACAATGGTATTTACGATGCTATGAATAAGGGCATAGACCGAAGCGTGGGAGAATACCTATACTTTATCGGGTGCGACGACCGGCTTGCCGGACCTGACGTGCTTGCCAAAGTATTCTCTGACCAATATAATTTGAAGTACGACTACCTCTATGGAAACGTCATTTTCACACTAGATAACTCGGTGTATGATGGCAAATTCACTAGGCTTAAGTTGCTGTCGAAAAACATTTGTCATCAATCCATCTTCGTTCACCGAAAAGTATTTGCGAACATCGGTAAGTTCAACATTCGCTATAAATACCTAGCCGATTGGGTATTTAACATGGAGTGTTTCAGCACCCCGACTATTAAGAAAAAGCACATAGAAGTAGTCGTTGCCTTCTATAATAATGCGGGCTCTAGCTTTTCCTTCCCAGACCACAACTTTGTAGAAGACCGGGAGATGTTGGAAAGGCGTTTCTTTCCTAAAAGAATTCGCTACATGCATCTTAAACTAACGTATTTCACAGAGTACTTCGTCAGAGTAAAAAGATACTTAAAGAGGAAAATTGCTTGATGACAGATTGCGGAATACAATCCGCGAAGCAAACCCACAGCTATCAAATGGACCAGCTCATTTCAGATACTCTTCAGCCCAGTGCAACTCAATCCACGAAGTTGAGGCCATTGGCCATCTACTTGCCTCAATATCATCCAGTACCGGAGAATGATGAGTGGTGGGGTATGGGTTTCACCGAGTGGGCCAATGTGGCGAAGGCAACTCCTCGGTTTCTTGGCCATAGGCAACCACACCTGCCAGCCGATTTAGGTTTTTACGACTTGCGAGTGGCTGAAACCCGGAAACAGCAGGCCGATATGGCGCGTAAATACGGTATTCACGGTTTCTGCTATTATCACTACTGGTTCAACGGTCGCCGAATCCTTGAACGTCCTTTCAACGAAGTGCTGGCTTCGGGAGAGCCCGACTTCCCCTTTTGTCTGTGCTGGGCCAATGAAAACTGGACCAGGCGCTGGGATGGTCAGGACCAAGAGGTGCTGTTGAAACAAGAGTATAGTTTAGAAGACGATTTAGCCCACATACGTTCGCTTGCTCCTGCTTTCGCTGACCCGAGATACATCAGGGTGAATAACAAACCGCTGTTTGCCGTTTATCGCTCCGAAGCTTTCCCCAACATTCGTCAGACGCTGGAAACGTGGCGGGAGGAAGCATTGAAGATGGGCATTGGAGAGTTGTATTTGGTTAGAATGGAAAGTTTTATGCGTGACACGAATCCACACGAAATGGGATTTGACGCAGCTTTCGATTTTCAACCCGCTTTCAATGCCCCTTTAGTGAGGCAGTTGGGTTCGTTGTCATCTAGAGCATTGAATAAGTTGAAGTTGAAGGACTCTTCGTACTACCAGAATGTGGTTTATCAGTACGAGGAACTTGCGCGATACATGCTTGAGCGGCAAGAAGTCCCTTACAAGCGGTTTCCGGGTGTTTCGCCAGGCTGGGACAATAGTGCGCGCCGTAAAAAGAACGCGCATATTCTAGCAGGGTCCACACCTGAATTGTACGAAAATTGGTTGCGTGGCACTATTGAGAAATTTGTTCCTTATTCCCAAGATGAAAATTTTGTAATAATCAACGCTTGGAATGAATGGGCAGAAGGTAACCATCTGGAACCTGATTCAACGTGGGGCCGCGGGTATTTAGAAGCAACAGCCAGTGCCCTAGGAATACCTTTCTAACGTATCATGAGTCCGTTGTTTCCAACTGCGCAGGATAATGTGACGGTATCTGTTTTGATACCTAATTATAATCATGCAGCGTTCTTGCCGCAACGCATCGATAGCGTTATAAACCAGACATTTGATGATATCGAAATAATTTTGATGGACGATTGTTCCGCTGATGATAGCCGCTCCATAATTTCAGACTATGCCACTAGAGATGCCCGGATACGCGTGGTAATGAATGATAAAAATAGCGGCAGCACTTTCAGTCAGTGGAATAAGGGTATTGCTTTAGCTAAAGGAAAATACGTTTGGATAGCTGAGAGCGATGATTATGCAGAAATCAATTTTTTACAAATTTTAGTTTCTGTCTTAGACGCAAACCCGGAGGTCGGGTTAGCTTATGCTAATTCCCTGGCAGTTGATGAACGCGGTAATGTTTTGAATGATGTAAAAGATGCTTTGAATGATTCAGTAAAAACATCGTTGTGGAACGAGGACTTTATTATGAATGGGCGTATCTTTTTAAAAGAATACATGTCATTTGTAAATGGCATTCCCAATGCCAGCGCGGTCTTGATAAGAAAGTCCATTCTGAATTCCATTGGAAAGGCTGATGATACGATGCGTTTAGCAGGGGATTGGGTGCATTGGAATAAGGCATTGTATGTTTCTGACATAGGGTATGTGCGCGAGCCGTTGAATTACTTTAGAACTCATGTTAATAACGTGAGGTCGAATACCGTAAAAAACGGTGTGTTTATTGTGGAAATAAGCAGAGTGATGGCCATGATAAAACTGTTGTTTCCAAACGAACCATATAATTACAAGTCAATTAAACTTTTTGTAGATTACTGGATACTAAGCTATAGAGATGGGTATGTGACCATGGAGCAAAATTTAAAAATATTAAAGAATATTAGTGGTATAGTCGACAATCGTTCAGTGCTGGCGTACAGAGTCACAAAGTTCGTTTTCAAATCATTTCTAACGAAAGTTAGAACGATGCTAAAGGCCATAGGTTAATTTTTTGTAGACAAAGGTTTCTGCTCGTTTAAACATGAAACATACCAAATGGAGTATTGATGACATTGAGCTTACGCGTCAGCAACTCAACCTCTTGCAGAAAAGGCTGGAAGATTATTCGGGAGCAAAAAAATTGGGAGTTGCTTTTTTTCAATCGATTGTAAACGGCTTGAAAAATAGATTGATAAAAAAGAGTCCAGTTAGCGGAAGTAACAGCAATACTGCAATCGAATTCAAAAGCAAAAATCCTGACTTCAAACCGTATCAAATTCGTCTGAAGGCACCCATTGGTGTAGAGTTACCCAAAATTCTTCACGTTATTCCTTATTTTGTTACCGGTGGCTCTCAACAATTAATTGTTGACATTATTGAAGGGCTTAGCGGAGAGTACGTGCATGAGGTAGCGCTGATGGCTGTTGTGCCGCAGCAGGGCTATGTGGGTGTGCCCATCCATGATTGCTCCGGCATCCGAGACCCAGCAGTATTTGCGGCCCGATTGCAGCAAATCAAGCCGGACATTGTGCATGTGCATTACTACGGTCAATGGCCCCACTTTTTCTGGCACTGGTACCACGTCATATTCCAAGGGGCAGCCGCTTACGGCCGCCCAGTTGTGGAAAATTGCAACATCCCTTACATGCCTTATTATCAAGCTGGCATAGCGCGATATGTTTACGTGAGCGAATACGCACGTGACACGTATGGCGTGCGGCACATGCCAAATCAAGTCATCTATCCCGGGTCGAATTTCACCATTTTTCATCGGGCCAATACATCGCCTGACCCCGACACCATCGGGATGGTGTACCGCATGGATGGCGACAAGATAAACAACCGGGCCATGGAGCCATTCATCAAAGTAATGCAAAAGCGGCCGCAAACGAAAGTGCTTATCGTAGGTGGCGGCGAGCAGCTGGAATTGTTTCAGCAGCAAGTGGAATTGGCTGGCCTGAACGCGCAGTTCACTTTCACGGGATACGTAGCTTACGAAAAGCTAGCGGACCTCTATCGGCGCCTGGCCATTTTTGTTGCGCCAGTCTACAGTGAGAGCTTTGGGCAGGTAACTCCTTTCGCCATGAATATGGGTATTCCGGTGGCAGCCTATAACGTGGGTGCCTTGGAGGAAATACTGGCTAATACCGAAGTACTGGCTCCAGGCGAGGATGCGGAGGCCCTGTCCGACATCATTGTTGGATTGCTCAACGACCCTGCGAAACGCGAAAGAATTGGTGCATTCAACAAAGCGCGCGCGAATGAGCTTTTTACCGTAGAAACAATGGTCGAGGCTTACCGTCAGCTATACCACTCTGTACGATAACGGAAAATTTAATTTTCCCACTTCCAATTCACCGTTCGCTGCATGGCCACAATATTATTCATCGGACACGAAGCTTCTCGTACCGGCGCTCCTTTCACGCAGCTGCACTTAATGCGTTGGTTGAAAGCCAACACCAATCATAAAATGGTGCTGGCATTGCTAGCAGGCGGAGAAAGGGCTTTACTGAAAGAATTTGAAGAGCTGGCCGACGTATACATTGTGGATAGTCCGACCTTTCCGCTTTCTGCTCGGATATGGTCAAAACTAAACCGTATGGCTGGTAAGCAGCATAGTAACACCATCAATAGTATTGTTAAGCACGCACCAGAATTAATATTTGTCAACACCCTGATTGCGATAAACTATGGAGTGATGATTAAGGAGAAGACCAATAGCAAACTAATATGTAATATTCATGAGTTGGATACGTATGCCTTATTCTATGCACCAGTTGGAGGGTATCTGCCTGCACTAAAAAAAGCGGATTGGCTGATGATGGGTTCTAAGGCAGTCAAAAACTTCTATTTGAATAACTTCGATATCGACTCGGCTAACGTTTCTGTTATTTACGACTTCATTGCCGACGAAACGGTAAATTCCGAACCCGTTGCTGATATCAAGGCATTGTATAATATTCCTAGGAGCGCAAAACTTGTAGGCGGAATTGGGACTTTGGATTGGCGCAAGGGGAAAGAGATTTTCTTGTACGTCGCCCGCGAGGTTGTTAAACACTCTTCAGATGCATACTTTATTTGGGTAGGGGGCAAGAAAAGTTCAGTTGACTATAAGCAGATGGAGCGTGAAGTGAAGCTATTAGGCTTAGAGGACAGAATCATCTTAACGGGAGAGCAGACGGACATTCGCAGTTATTACGAAGCATTTAATATCTTCTTGCTTACCTCCCGTGAAGACCCGTTTCCGCTAGTCTGTTTGGAGTCGGCACTGGCTACAACGCCTGTTATCTGTTTTGAGGGCTCGGGTGGGATGCCTGAGTTTGTGCGTGACGACGCCGGCTATGTGATACCCTACGTTGACATAAGCCAAATGGCAGAAAAAACATTGTTGTTGCTGAATGACGAACCATTACGCAAAAGCATGGGCTCAACCGCTCGCAACAGAGTCTTGAACAATCATGTCATAAGCAAAATTGGTCCTTCTGTTCTCAAGTTAATCGAGGAGGTTCTGTAAAGAATTCTTCATTGAGTAGTGAGGCCGCTTACTTTTGACGAACTACAACCGGTTGGAATCTGCAGCATAAACTTTACAGGAAAATACTAAAGTCGTTGTTGTGGGAATCATAACTTGTATAATAGGCGGTAGCGGTTTCATCGGCCGCGCGGTAGTAGATGCCTTGTTGGCTCGCAACGACCGGCAGATAGTGGTGATTGGGCGTGAGCCCTTTGCACCTCATTTGCCGCCGTCGGTGCGCTACATTCAAAACGCGTCCGGTGCCACGGATGAGCTGCTCGAAAATGTGTTGTCTCAAGTTGATGAGGTAATTGACCTGGCTTATGCCACGGTTCCTCAGACCAGCTTTCAAAATCCTGTCAATGACATTTTGGTCAATTTGCCCGAGGCAGTTCGCTTGTTTGAACACGCTACCCGGTGGTCATTGCGTAAGTTCATCTGGGTATCGTCGGGGGGAACGGTATATGGGCATGCACAGCAAGTTCCATTAACGGAAGAGCATCCCACCAACCCAGTATCGCCCTATGGTATCACAAAACTAGCTATTGAAAAATACGCCCATCTATATCATCAAACGGCGCAACTTCCAATAGTATGCGTTAGACCTTCTAATGCATTCGGAGAGGGGCAGCGGGTCTACGCCGGTCAAGGTTTCATCGGAACGGCAATCGCGTCCATGCTTGACGGCCGCGTTCTCAATTTATTCGGACACGAAGGCACTATTCGCGATTATCTGCACGTGCACGACGTGGCCTCCGGGATAGTAGCCGCCTTGGTTGACGGGCAAGCAGGCGAAGTATATAATCTCGGCAGCGGAACCGGCCACAGCAACCGTCAAGTACTGGAAATGCTGGCGCCATTGGCCCAAACCCAGGGAATGCCTGTGCACGTCGATGTGCTGCCCGAGCGGACATTCGATGTAAAAGTGAACGTGCTGGATAGTAGCAAGCTTCGTTCGCACACAGGATGGGTGCCCGCTCTAACTTTTGAGGAGGGCCTCTGGCAAACGTGGGAATGGTTTTTGAAAAACTACAAGGCCTAAAATGCATAGGTGACCTGGTTTAGATGTTTTCCCGTCCGCCTTATGCCAAAGTCAAGTACATTTCTGCTCAAATTGCTTCTATGAGAATTGCTTTTGTGTCATTGATGAGGGCCTTTCCTTGGGCCGGCAGCGAAGAGTTGTGGTTCCGGACCGCCCAATATGCAATAGCCAGCGGGCATACGGTATGCACCCTGACGCAGAGGTGGGAGAAGACGCCCGAGAAATTAGAAACTCTTCGCCTTTTAGGCGCCGAATTAAATTTTTACGACGCTGCTCGGTATACCATCGCTGAAAAAGTGGCCATCAAGTTGGCCATCAAGCGGAACGTTGCCGACGTCGTTCCCGACGTAGCCGCTGATGTGTACTTCTTCTCAAACGGCTCCACTTGGGACTTTCTGTATTATGCTCAAATCACTAAACAAGTAATTGGTCATGGGAAGCCGTATGTCATCCTTAGCCAACACAATTTTGAAAACGGGCACATTCTGAAGGAGGAGCAACGTCGGTACGCGCTTCAGGTAATGACAAAGGCGACCAAGTTGATGTTTGTTTCAGAACGAAACCGTCAGGCTGCTGAACGGCAGATGGGTGCGCGCATCGACAAGTTCAGTGTCGTCAATAACCCTATCAACATAACTCAAGTCGATGTTAAGCAGTATCCTGCTTCAGCCACGTTATTGATGGCTTGTGTGGCCAGATTGGAATGTGACTTCAAAGGTCAGGATGTTTTATTGCAAGCGCTGAGCAGCACCAAATGGGACGAAAGAAATTTTACTTTAAAGCTTTACGGCGCTGGCCCTCATCTTAGTCATTTACAATATTTAATCGCACTCTATGAATTGCAAAACAAGGTTTTTATCGAGGGGCACGTGCGTGATGTAGATGCTATTTGGGTGGAAAATCAGGTGTTGATTCTTCCTTCAATAAGCGAAGGAACGCCGCTAGCGTTGGTAGAGTGCATGCTGTCTGGCAGAGCCGCCGTAACGACTGACGTTGGCGATAATGGCCGCTATGTAATTGATGGTGTTACAGGATATTTAGCCCTTACTTGTTCGGTGAGCAGCATAGATGAGAGCTTGGAGCGACTGTGGACGAATCGAGACAATCTAAAGCGAATGGGTGAGGCTGCCTTCCATCATGCTTCTGCGATTACGGACTTCAGGCCGGAAGAAACCGTGTTTCGGCTAATAGAGAGCGGGATGTCTGAAAAATAACCAAAGCCGCCACCCAAGCTCTAACTAAGTGTTTGGGGCTACTCAAGACAATTAGGCTTTGCCTGAGAAAAGTTGATAACAATGAAGGCTCCTCACTCCACTGGTGTTTCTTTTCTGCTTTGCACATACAATGGCGCCACCCGCATCGCAAAAACGCTAGCCTGTATAGCTGAGCAGGACATCCCTAAGGGGCTATCATGGGAGGTGATTTTGGTGGATAATGCCAGTACCGACGGCACCGCCGAATCCGCCCGAAGCATTTGGCGAGCGTTGGGCGCACCTGCGCCATTGCAGTTGTTGAGGGAGTCCCGTCCGGGCAAGCAGTATGCATTGGAAACTGCCATTGACTATGTGCAACACTCGTACACCTGTATCGTGGACGACGACAACCGCTTAGCACCCGACTACATGCGCACGGGGGTAGCAATTTTAAATGCCCATGGCCAAATTGGTGTTTTGGGTGGGCAGAGCACAGCTACTTTTGAAGGAACGGAACCTGATTGGTTCAACGCCTTTCAACATTGTTATGCGGTTGGTCCCCAATTGGACCGGGTAGGCGGAGCTTTTCAACCCATGGCTGACGGCAACGTTGGCCGCAATACTCTGTGGGGCGCAGGTATGTTTGTGAGGACGGAAGTGTGGTCCAAATTGCGAGAAGCTGGATTCAAAAGCCTCTTAGTAGGCCGTCTCCTCACGCATGGAGATTTAACTGGTGGCGAAGACGACGAATTGTGCTTTGCGGCTCAATTGCTGGGTTACGAGGTGTGGTACTCATCAAAATTGCAGCTACACCACCACATGAGCGCAGGCCGGCTCACTGAAACTTACCGAGATAAACTAGTATATGCTTCAGCACGTTCTGCCAACCGCTTGAATGCCTACCGCAATGCCTTATGGGGCAAAGAAGATGCCGCAGTAGGCGCCAATCTGCTCAAGGACATTGGCTACGGAGCAGTTGGGATTTTAAAATACGTGTTTTCACCGGCGTTTCTTAAAACCGGCTTCAACACCAAGACGATAGAATTCATGAGCCAGCGAAATACTTTGACTCAACTCCAGGAGAAGGTTTTGCACTTTGGCAGAGTGAGAAAGTACTACGAAGAAGTCTTGGAAGTGAAACGGAAGTTACGTGCGTTCCGGCAACCCGTATAGCCACCATTTGAGTTGTGTACAACGTAGCAAAAGCGGCCGTAGACGCCCTCCTGAGACAGCTTTCCAGGTCTCTGCCCAAGTGGCAAAACTATACCGTGGAGGCAACGCTGCCTGCCCGGCCCGCCTACCAGCCAGCGCTTCCGGCCAATTGGGCCCAGCTTTCTGCCAAAGACGGACAGCGGTTCGTCGAAACCCTGCATTTCCCGGAACACTACGTTTATCGGCTGCCCAACGTACACGTGACTTGGGACGGCGGCGTGTTTCATAACCTACGGCTATTCCTTCCCAGCATCGTACACCCACGGTTTGCCGGCCGCTTCCAGGATACGTTGCTGTTGCGGCAGTGGGTGGGGGAGAAGGTAGTGCTGCCCACGCCCTGCGTGGCCGTGTGCCACAACCAATGGTCGGTGAATAACTATTACCACTGGCTCATTGACACGCTTCCACGTCTGTTAGTGCTTCGCCAGACCCACCCGGATATACTGTTACTGCTGCCGCAGCACTGGCCCGCCACGCAGCCGCGCGACTATATTGGCCGCAGTGCGGCTGCCCTGGGTTTCACAAACCATCGCCTGCTGCATGCCCGCCAGATACTGCGGGCCGGGTGCGTGGTGCTGCCCGAGCTCACGGCCCCGTCTCTTACCCAAAACCCAGAGTTAATCAGGCAGGTCCGGGCTGAGTTGCTGGCTGCCCTGCATCCCAAGCCGGTGGTGGCTACCCGTCGCGTATACGCCGCGCGCGACTCCAGCGGCGTCCGGCACATGGAAAACGAGCACGAAATTGACTTGCTCTTGCAAGCCTACGGTTTCGAGAAAGTCTATTTCGATAAGCTTTCTTTTCTGGAACAGATTCAGTTAATGGGCGAAACGGCTGTATTTATGGGCGTGCACGGCGCTGCCATGACCAATATGCTCTTTCTCCCTCAGCAAGCCCCAGTGATGGAACTGCTTAACCGAGATTGTGGCGAGCTCTGCTATGCCCGGCTGGCCTCGTGCTTGGGCTTAACGTATTTTTTTGTTGCCTGCACGGCATCAGAGCCCGCATTGGGCAATCAATCCGCCATGGTGTGCGACATTGCTGAGCTAGAAGAGGCCATTGTTGCTGCCTTGAGCTAAATACTTTGGCCCAATTCCTTTTCAGGAATCTCTGCTCTTAACCGGAGCGAGTAGACAGTCACGCATACGGTTTCAGGCAAGGCACAGGAACACAAACACCGAATGTACGTTACCTTTGCACACTTTCTGCCCGGATTGCAACGAGGTAGCAAAGCCATTTTTTTCTAAGTTGTTTTTGCATGTCCAAGTCCACAGTCGTCATTACCTCGATTTTTGCGCCTACCAAGGCAGTAAAAAAAATAGCTTCCCTTTCTGATTACCAATTGGTTGTAGCTGGTGATAAAAAATCGCCAGCCGATTGGACAGAGCCCAACGTTACCTATCTCTCGGTGGCCGACCAAGAAGCTGCAGGCTTTCGGATGAGCGAAAAGCTGCCATTTAACCACTACGGCCGCAAAATGATTGGCTACCTCCACGCCATTCGGGAAGGCGCCGAAGTAATTGTGGACACCGACGACGACAACATTCCCTACGACGGCTGGACGTTTCCGGCCACGGAGGGCACCTACGCCACATCCCCAGCCGGCAAAGGCTTTGTGAATATTTACAAGAACTTTACCAGCCATCATATCTGGCCCCGTGGCTACCCGCTTGACCTCATTCTGAATACCGAGCACAACCTTAAAGAAGAAGAGCTGACCCAGCAAACGGCCAAAGTAGGCATTTGGCAGGGCTTGGCCGACAGCGACCCCGACGTAGACGCCATCTACCGCTTGGTCGATAATACCGAAATCTTTTTTGAGAAACGCGCGCCTATTGTGTTGGCCGAAGGCACCTTGTGCCCATTCAATTCCCAAAACACCGCCATACGCCGCGAGCTGTTTCCGTTGCTGTACCTGCCCGCCTACGTCACTTTCCGATTCACCGACATCCTGCGTGGCCTTGTGGCCCAGCCCATCATGTGGGCGCACGGGTATACGTTGGGCTTCACCGAAGCCACGGTGCTCCAGGAGCGCAATCCGCACGATTACGTCAAAGACTTTGAATCGGAGATACCTTGCTACCTGCACCCCAACCGCGTGATTGCGGCCGTGACCCGTGCCATTGACAAGGCCAACACCGTGAGCGAGAACCTGCGCTTAGCGTACGCCGAGCTCGCCAAGGAAAACATTGTTTCGGCCGAGGAAATCGAACTGCTCGACCTGTGGCTGGCCGATGTGGCCGTGCTTACCAAATAAGGGATGGCCACGCAAGACTTTCCTTCGGTTTCGGTGGTCATCCCGTCCTGGAACCAGGGCCGTTTCATCGACCGGACCTTGTTGAGCATCCTCAAGCAGGATTATCCCGGCACCATTGAAATCATTGTGTCCGATGGGGGCTCGACCGACGAAACCGTCGACGTGCTGAAGAAGTACGGTGAGCGCCTCATCTGGTGGTCTGCCCGCGACAAGGGTTTCGTCGACGCCGTCACCAAGGGCGTGGCCCGCGCCACCGGCGAAATTCTGGCCATTCAAAGCTCCGACGATTATTACTTGCCTGGCGCCTTCCGCGCCATGGCTGCTGCTTTTCAGCGCTACCCACAGGCCAGCTTTGTATCGGGTGGCGAGTACGCCATCGACCTGCAGGGAAACGTGTTGAGTAGCAGCAGCCCGGCTGGTGAAATCACGCCCCGCACCATTTTGTTCCAAACCATTCCGCCCCAACACGCCACCTTCGTCAAGCGGCGGTTTTTTGAGGAAACCGGGGGCATGCGCCGCGAAGTGGACATGTGCGCGGACATCGACCAATGGTACCGCGTGGCGCATTTGGCACCCGGGCATTACATCCCCGAAATGTTGGCCGTGTACCAACTGCACCCCGACCAGCGCACCGTCACGTCAGACAAATGGTTCCCGAACTTGGTAAAAATGGTGGAGCTCTGCGAGCAAGAGCCCCGATATGGAGAAAAGTTTCGCTTAACCGCGGAGGAGCGCCGCAACCTTTACACGTATTGGGAAATCAACTGGACGGGCAAGCGCGACATGGCCGCCGCTCGTCCCATCGCCTTCTCCAAGTTGCCCGGCCTTCTTGGTTACAGCCCGCGCACCCGGCGCATGATACTGGGCGCTAGCATCAACCCCTTGCTCAAGAAACTGTTGCCAATTAATCTTTTTCGGCCGGTACGCCCAGCCGGGATAGCTGCCGGGCCCGATTTAAATTGGTGGCAACACTAACCCCATCAAGCACATTGTCATCGTTGCCCGAAGGGCTTAACCAATGGAAAAAGACGCTAAAATCTATATTGCCGGGCACCGCGGAATGGTAGGCTCGGCCATGATGCGCCGGTTGCAGCAAGCCGGCTTTTCCAACTTTGTTACCCGTGTTTCCAGCGAACTCGACCTGCGCAATCAGCAGGCAGTGGCTGATTTCTTTGCGCAAGAAAAGCCGGACTACGTAGTACTGGCCGCCGCCAAAGTGGGAGGCATCAACGCCAATAACGTGTATCGTGGAGAATTTCTCTACGATAACCTCATGATTCAGAACAACGTCATTCACCACGCTTATTTGAATGGGGTGCGGAAGCTATTGTTCCTGGGCTCCTCGTGCATTTACCCAAAATTGGCGCCGCAGCCGCTCAAAGAAGAGTCTCTGTTGAGCGGCTTGCTCGAAGAAACCAACGAGCCCTACGCCATTGCCAAAATCGCCGGCATCAAGCTTTGCGATGCCTACCGCAGCCAATACGGTTGCAATTACATCTCGGCGATGCCTACTAACCTGTATGGTCCGCACGACAACTACGACCTGAAAAACTCGCACGTGCTGCCAGCGTTGATTCGCAAGTTTCACGAGGCCAAAGTCCAGGGCGCCCCGGAAGTGGAGGTGTGGGGCACGGGCACGCCGCGCCGCGAGTTTTTGCACGTCGACGACTTGGCCGATGCCTGCTACTGGCTGCTGGAAAACTACAATGAGCCAGGCCTAGTGAACGTGGGCACGGGCACCGACCTGAGCATTCGCGAGTTGGCCGAGCTAGTGAGCCGCACCGTGGGCTACTCTGGTGGTATTCGCTTTAATACCGAATACCCCGATGGGACGCCTCGAAAGCTGATGGATGTGAGCAAGTTGGCTGGCTTTGGATGGAAAGCGACTATTAAACTCGAACAGGGGATAGCAAGTGTGTATGCTGAAGCATTTCCGACGGCATCCGATACGAAGCAGTAAGGCCGTCCAACCATGGACCAACAGTCGTACGAGCTGTGGTTTTGGGATGACAAGGCTTTCAACCTATCCGGGCTTAACAGTTTGATTGCAATCGAAGCACTAGAATCAGCCATACAACATTCATTTGATAGAAGTCGTTGCGCCCAAGATTTAGAGTGGATTTTTCGTTTAAATTTATCCCGTGCAGACTTGGTAAATACCTGCTTTTGAAGAACAAGGTATTACCCTTTCACTACACTCGGTCAGTAATTTTTGACATACATGATTAAGCGAAGCATAACCAATATGCATTTTGCTTCAATACCAGCGTCTTATTTTGAAATCAGGAATATTTGTATCATCCATCTCCAGCTTACGGTTATTCCTTACACCGAAGCAGAAGCGTTTTGGCGTTGTGAACTTGGGCCTTCTGCTGGTGAACTCGCTGTTGGACGTCTTCGGCCTTGCAGCTTTGGTGCCCGTGATTATGGTAGCTGCAGAGCCTGGGGGGGTGTCTGAAAATAAATATTTTAAGTACCTGTATGATATTTTTGGGTTTGACTCCGAGCGCAATTTTTTAATTGCATTGATAATAGGAGTATTCTTTTACTTTCTATTTAAGAACCTTTTTTCAACGTGGTCTACATACCTGCAGACTCGCTTCACGGCTGATGTAGGACTTACGCTCACTAACCGTCAGATGAGCAAGTACTTAAATTTTCCATTTTGGCATTTCAACGACTTGGGTCATGCTGAGTTGGCGTATGGTGCCATGACTATTCCTCTTAGCTATGTCAATGGAATATTGAGACCCCTTCTTGTGATTCTGTCTGAGACGGCTATCATTGCAGTCATAGTTTGTGGTATAATTTTATATAAACCCATACTAATAGTACTACTTACTGTTATTCTTGTGCCTGCTACCTGGGCAATATATAGGGGCTTAAGGAGCCGCTCAGTAGTGATTGGAAGCAGATTAAACGCATTGCATCCATTCGCTTCAAGCAAGATGCTCGACATATTTATTGGATATCCTGAATTGAAACTTGCCAACAAAACACAGCAGTTTCGAGACGAGATATCGGACAGTCAAGCCGAAATTCAACAATTGTCAGCCGAGGCTTACTTATACAGCCTGTTGCCACTTAAGGTAATAGAATTAGTGGCAATTTTGGGAGTTGTTACGATTTTCCTTTATGCTTTGCATTCTCAAGGTGGGTCTGCCCAAATAATCACCTTGGTGGGATTATTTGCAGCTGCTGCATATCGACTAATGCCGTCTGTCAATCGAATGCTGACGGCGATGGTCCAGATGAAACAAACCCAGTATGCGATTGAGAATCTGAATGACCATCTAGAGCCTCAGTACGACGAAGCACCACACCCGCAACAACTGCCGCTAACGTTCCAACGTGAAATTGTGTTTGATAATGTTGGGTTTGCGTTTCCGGGTGCATCGGAGCGCGCTTTGGAAGGAATTAGTTTCTGTGTTCGCAAAGGAGAAAAAATAGGCCTTATTGGTAGCTCAGGTTCTGGTAAAACAACTTTAATGAATCTATTGCTTCGTTTCTATACCGAACAAGAAGGGCACATTAGCGTTGATGGGCAAGTTCTCATGCCGCAATACTTGCGGGCTTGGCACGAAATTGTTGGGTATGTCAAGCAAGATACCTTCGTAATGGAGGCCTCCATCAGAGACAATATTACGTTGAATGATGCTAATGTCGATGAAGAGCGGTTTGCGTATGCCTTAGAGCAAGCTTCACTTCGTTCGTTTGTAGAGGGGCTTCCCCAAGGCACTGATACCCTTGTGGGCGAACGAGGCTCCAAACTATCCGGCGGGCAGCGCCAACGTATTGGAATAGCCCGTGCTCTGTATAAACGCACGCAAGTGCTGGTGTTGGACGAAGCGACTAGCGCTTTAGATAATCAAACCGAGCGAGAAGTGAATGAGGCGATAAACCGGCTTTCTTCGACTGACATGACCATATTCATCATTGCTCACCGCGTTACAACGCTTCGAGAGTGTGATAGAATTTACGAATTGAAAAATGGCCGTTTGATTGCAGAGCATAAGTATGCATCGTTGATTCAGCGGGCTGTATAAGTCCGTTGCGTGACCATTTTCTTTTCTAATAAGAATAATTCTTTAGGTGTATTTACTAAATTGATGGCATCACTTGATGGATTATGAAAAAAGTCAGTATTATTATTCCTTGCTATAATTACGGTTGGCTACTTCCCGAAACTTTAGACTCTGTGCTAGCGCAAACTCATGAGCATTGGGAGTGCTTGATAATTAACGACGGGTCAACTGATAATACGAAGGCGATAGCAGAGGATTACGTCAAACGAGATGGGCGTTTCCGTTATATGCAACAAGAAAACATGGGTATGTCAGCGGCACGCAATAGGGGCTTGCGAGAGGCCACTGGGGTCTACGTGCAGCTTTTGGACGCCGACGATTTGTTAACACCTCAAAAACTGGAAGTGCATGTCGCCACGTTAGAAAACCATCCTTCAGCAGACTTGGCGTATGGCGATATGCGTTATTTTCAACATGGTGAACCCTCCCTATTAAGTCGGTCGGCCGATATGAAGGATACAACCTGGGTCCGAGGAGTGCAAGGAAGCGGCGAAACCATTTTGAATGCGCTGATAGAGGGCAATATTATGGTGTCTAACGCCCCGCTCATGCGGGCTGCTTTAATGCAATCAGTAGGACCGTTCGATGAGTCATTGCGATGGGTAGAGGACTGGCAGTATTGGGTGCGATGTGCTATTGCCGGCGCCTGCTTTCGCTATGTTCCTGATTCTAATGCTTGGGCACTTGTCCGCGTGCATCCCACGAGCACCAGTCACAACATGCAGCGCATGCATGACCACGAAGTGTTGGTTCGTAAACAAATCGGAACATGGTTGGACAAGATAGGCGCGATGCAGGCAATTGAAATCAACCAAACTAGCATAATTAAAAGTACCGCAAATCTAGCGACACATGAGTTGGTCAAAGGGAGTGTTTGGAATGGAATAAAGAGGTATTGCTACCTGGCTCGTACAACCGGTAGCTACAGGTATTATTTAACTAGTATCCCTTATTGGCTGAGAGTACGGTTGCTATCGGGTAATATCGTAAAAAATAGTATCGTAAAAAAATAGATAGCATCCTCTATTAACGCATTATATTTGAAATGATTAAAGCAACTTTGTACGTTCTTCACGAACCAGATTTTTTAGATTTTATAGGAAATCGGATATTCTCCGATTTACCTGTCAGCGGTATCAAAAACTATGGTTACATGTTTGCGGCTATTCGTAGGCAGTTGGCCATACATGATATTGATTTGGCCACGCAGGATATACATCCACCTGAAGATTCGAAAATCATTATTGCGGTAGACCAAGTTGCTTTTTTTCAGAATTACAAGCGTAATGAAGGCCAGGTACTTTACTTGATACTTAATGAGCCAGCTACCTATTTTCCCAATGTGTGGAAAAAAGAAAATCATGTTGTCTTTGACCGAGTATTTACGTACGATTATACTTTAGTGGATGGCATAAAATACATTCACCACTACTTTGCTATTGATTTAAACGATTATCCCGCGCATAGTGAGGTGAGCGAATCCCAATTCAATGAGCGTAAGTTGTTGGTTTTGATGGCCGGCATGTTTCAACTAACGAAGCCAAAACAAGGGTCGGGTTCTCTGCTATATAAACGTTACCAAACTCTCCTGTGGTTTGGTAAACACATGCCCCAGCAATTTGATTTCTATAGCCGTACTATCATGGCTAATTTTGGTAGCTTCAAAGGCTTGGGAATCTTGCAGCGCATACTACCACCAGGTATCACAAACTATCTTGTCAAGACGGTGGCTGCACGACGGCGACGTGTGGTGGAGGCCCTAAGCCGTGGTCCAGTTCCACCGTTAGAAAAGTTGTCTGTTATTAGTTCATATAAGTTTGTAGTTTGTTATGAAAATACCAGTGTTCCAGGTTACATCTCGGAGAAAATTTTTGATTGCTTATTTGCTGGTTGCGTGCCAATATATCTAGGTGAGCCTGACATTGAAAAATTCGTGCCAGCAGAATGTTATATTGACAGGAGAAGCTTTAAGACAGAGAAAGAATTATCAATATTTTTGATGCAAATGCCTTATTCTGTTTATTCGCAATACATTGCTGCGGCAAAGAAATTCTTGAGCTGCATTGACAGTTACAAGTTTGGGGTAGAAGAAAATGCTTGGCGAGTGAGTAAAGTTGTTATCGATGACTTTGTTAAGGATAAGTAGCTAGCATGTTTCAGGGGCTATGCGTTAACTTACGAATTTGTAGAATTCATTAATTAACATCAATAATGATTTTTAAGGTTTAACTTAAATGCTTGCTCAAAATTATGCTAATTTGTTTTTATATAATTGATTGTACTATTGGCCGCTATTGATCATAAACCCTATTTGTAGATGATGAATATATGGCTGAAATAGGAATCTCAACGAGTAAACCTTTTTTAACTGTGTTAACGAGCGAGACACGGTTTTAAGACTATCTGCGATACATGAATATACAACGCATTCTTACATCGCGTTCATTTGAAAATAATCCCAATTATCACCTCATATATGAGTGGGAGGATGACCTAGGTGCCCATTTGTCGGTGTCTGTTGTAGATGCCAAGCCCTTTTACCGCAAGGTTTTGATAAACCGGTACAGTAAGACTCTAATTAAGTATTTTGGAGAGGCTGCGTTCGTCAAATTAAATGATGCTGTGGAGGCGTTTGGCGCCCTGGGCCACGGAGGCAACAATTTGGTATTTGAACTGTATGTGGCTGAAGAGCCCAACTTCACTACCTCGTCCCGGGCCATCCCCGTGATGGTAGATTTTTGGAAGCACACTGATTTGGACCGTTTCTACCGCCTATACGGGGCATGCAAATTGGTGCTCATCTCGAGCCTTGAAGCTTTCGAGTTCTTGAAAGCGCGAGGCTGTCCGCTCAACATCGCGCACTTCCCGCTGAGCTTGTCTGACCGCTACCGTATGGCGCCCGGGGTGGTGTACCCCAAGAAGTACGACATTCTGCTAGCTGGCCGCCTCAACGTGCGCACCAACCAGGTATTGCGCGATTATCTCGAGGCTTTTGTGCTGAAATATCCCGACGTGGAATACCTCTACCAGCAGGAAATCAACGGCGAGTACTATTACGCCACCAACAAAGGCCGCACCATCGGCAAGTTTCAAAGCCGGGAAGACTATGTTGGTTTGCTGCGCTCGAGCAAGGTCTCTTTCTACAGTACGCCGGGCTTGGACGGCGGCGAGAAACGTACCGGCGGGTTCAACCCCGTGACACCCCGATTCTTGGAACTGCTCAGTGCCCAATGCCGGCTGTTAGGGCGCTACCCAAAAAACGAGGAAACCGAGTTTTACGAGTTGCCAATGGTGTGTCCCAATGTGAGCTCGTACGAAGAGTTCGAAGCTACCCTGCTTGGGTACCTGAGCGATACGGACACGTCGTTTGCCGCTCACCGTCAGGTTCTGGAGAAGCACTATACTTCGCGTCGGGCTCAGCAACTGCGTGCGTTGCTCCAGCAACAATAACCGGGTTGCGGCGCAAGGGCCGGTGAAAATCCTATCTCTTCCCCCCGTCGCAGCGTAGATACCTGCATTTGTTTGTATTTTTGCGAACTTAGTTTTGCTCCATATGCCATTGACGAAGCAGCGGGCTCTCGTCGTTTACTTTTAAGCACATTGTATGAAAGTTGCCCTCATCACGGGAATCACGGGCCAAGATGGCGCGTATCTGGCCGAATTGCTACTAGAAAAGGGGTATGAAGTACACGGCCTCAAGCGCCGGTCGTCGTTGTTCAACACCGACCGGATTGACCATCTCTACCAAGACCCGCACGAAACCAACGTGCACATGAAGCTGCACTACGGCGACTTGAACGATTCGACCAACCTGATTCGCATCGTTCAGGAGATTCAACCCGATGAGATTTATAACCTGGGGGCCATGTCGCACGTGAAGGTGAGCTTCGACACACCCGAGTACACGGCCAACGCCGACGGCATCGGCACCTTGCGTCTGCTGGAAGCCATTCGCATTCTGGGCCTCGAAAAGAAAACCCGCATCTATCAGGCCAGCACTTCCGAATTGTATGGCTTGGTGCAGCAAGTGCCCCAGAGCGAGACTACGCCTTTTTACCCGCGCTCGCCTTACGCTGTGGCCAAAATGTATGCTTACTGGATTACGGTAAACTACCGCGAAGCCTACGGCATGTTTGCTTGCAACGGTATTTTGTTTAATCACGAAAGCCCCTTGCGTGGCGAAACCTTTGTGACGCGCAAGATTACCCGTGGGGTAGCACGCATTTCGTTGGGCTTGCAAAATAAGATTTTTCTCGGCAACGTGGACGCTAAGCGTGACTGGGGACATGCCCAAGACTACGTAGAAGCCATGTGGCGCATCTTGCAGCAGGACCAACCCGAAGATTTCGTGATTGCCACGGGCGTGACCACGACCGTGCGCGACTTTGTGAAGATGTCTTTTGCGGAAGTTGGCATTCAAGTTGAATTTACGGGCGAAGGCGTGGAGGAAAAGGCCCACATCGTGGGCTGCACCAATCCCGACTGTAAAGTACAGATTGGGGATGTAGTGATGGAAATTGACCCCCGCTATTTCCGCCCCACCGAGGTAGAACTGCTCATCGGCGACCCGACCAAGGCCAAAACCAAGCTCGGCTGGGTTCCCAAGCACGACCTCGCCTCCTTGGTGAAGGACATGATGAAAGCTGACGTGGAGTTGTTCCGCCGCGACGCCTACTTGCTCAAAGGGGGCCATAAGGTGTACAACTACCACGAATAGGTGATAAAACGGATTCTGAAGGCCCCGCTGCCGCAGCCCGTGACGCTGCGGCAGCGGGGTTCGTTTGCGCAAAGCTTCGCCGTCATGTTTTCAGCCGCCGCTATCGCCGGTGTGGGAGTTTTGGTGTCACCCGTCATGTTGCGGTTGTGCGCGCCGGCGGCGTATGAGGTGTTTGCGGTATTCAACGCGTTGGTAACGACGTAAGCATGGTTTTAACGGAGGCTTATCCATCGGCTTTCCTGCTGCCTAGGCTCACCAAACGCTTTTATGCGCTGGTGCATTTAAGTGTACTGTTGGCAGTTTCGTAACCGTGATGGTTGTCTTGGTGCTGGCGCAGGGTTCTCTGCTGCACTGGCTTCAGGTAGAAGCGCTAGGCAACTGGGTGTATGTTGTGCCAGCTACTGCTTGGTTTACAATTTGATGCTCATCATGAATGCGTGGTACTTGCGCACGAAGGATTTTCGTAAGTAGGCAGGCATGAATGTCGTCACTTCTTTGTCTGGGCGTGCACTTACCCAAGGGGCTGGGGTATTGCTACACAGCAGTGCCGCTGGGCTGCTGGCGGGGGTGGTATTCACCAAACTCATGGGCATGGGGACCGTGTTTTTCAGCGGTATCCACCGGCAAATGGGGGCACTGAGTCGCTCTTTTTCTTGGGCGCGGGTGCGGGCTGTTGCATACGAGTATCGCGAAACCCCGCTGTGCGTGGCTCCGGGTGGCTACTTCAAGACGCACACTGGTGCTGACCAGTGTTTTTGGGCCTGCATCAACAGGACTGTATGCTTTTTCGACCAGTCTGTTGAAACTTCCCATCGCGTTGGTCGGCACGGCGATATCGCTGGTCTTTCTGCAAAAAGCTACCGAGACTTACGAGCAGGAGCCAGTGCGGCTCCTCGGACTTTGCCTCAATTTGCACTACAAACTGCTGTACCTGGGCCATGTGCCTTTCGGGGTCACGACGGTGTACGGCGAGTGGATTTTCCGGGTGGTACTCGGGGCGCGGTGGGGAGGTGGCCGCGTGTTCACGGCCCACTTGGGTTGTTACTACGTCTTTCGTTTGGCTTCATACGCACCCGGGCCGGTATATGCGGTGTTATGACGGCAACGGCTAGCCTTGTGGGGCGTGGTTTTACCTGCGGCAGTGCGGGCGGCAGGCCTCGGGTTTGGCGTGTATGCCCACAGCATCAGCCTCGGAATGATGTTATTTGGGGTGGGTAGCTTGTTTGCTACGTTTGCGGTGGATATGAATGTCCTACACTGATTGAAGCTGCCAGTGGTGGCGGCAGTCTTGCGCAGTATGGGGTTTATGGTGCTTACCCTGGCCATGCTGTATAGCATACGGTTGGCATTGATTCAACTGTTTGGTTGGCACTGACCAGTAAAGGCACATCTTGCATTGCCGCCTTCATCTTTGCTCCATGAAGTGCTTTCTCATACACTCTTTTATTTCGTCTCTGCTCTCCGATGGACATTGTCATCAAATCATTTAACCGCCCTTACTACTTGGAGCGCTGCCTGCGCAGCATTTATCGGTTTGTTGAAGGGGAGTTTACCATCAGAGTGCTCGACGACGGCACGCCGCCGGAGTATTTGCTTCATCTCCGCACGCTATTTCCCGAGGTGCGCATCCACACCTCGCCCTTATACGAGGCCAAAGTTGCCGCCTTGGCCAGCCACGTTGCTGGCGAGCGTACCTTTGACCAACGCATCATTCCCACAAGCTTCTGGTTGCAGCACGTGACCAGTTGCTCGCCGGTGTTTCTGTTGTTAGAAGACGATATTTGGCTAACTGGCCCTTTGCCGTTGGCCGAAATTGAGCAGGACATGAACACGCATGGCCTGGATTTGGTAAAAATCAGTTGGTTGGGCAACCCCAGCGTGATTATGGGCGAAAAGAAGCCGGTGGGAAGCCAACTGGAAGAAATCGAGCCCGCCATTCCCCTCGCGTCCGAACTGTTGGTCCTAGACCGCTTTAAGGTTCGTTCGTTGCTGCAGTCGCTGGGGGTGCTGCGGTTTATGCGAGGCGATTTTCAGCGGCAACTGCCGCTGTACACGTTGTATGGCGTCGCCTCAGCTTTTTTCACCAAAGCTTATTGGATGCACCTGTGGGCCGGGGAACAAGCTTTTGTGGACGAAGTTCAACAATTGCAAAAGGCAGGGCAGTGGTATAAGCAGCAGCGGGGCCGCTACGCCAAAAGCCGTGTCGAGTTGACCAAAACCTCTTTCATAACGTCGGTCAGCAATATGTACAAAGGCGTTGAGTTCGATATTTTTGCTTTCAATCACCATCTGAACCAAGCGTGGCTGCATGGCCGTTTGGATGCGATGGAAAATTTCCCCAAGGATTTTAGTGAGTCTTATCTCGGTGACATCCTCACGGCTACCAGGGACCCTCGCGTTCGCGTGGTCGAATGGCAGAAGTGGATTCATTTATTCAAAGCTAAATACTTGAGCTTCGGCTGTGAAGTAGAGTAGTTTATGCCCGTCCCCATGCCCGTGCCATTCTTTAGCGTTGTCATCCCGACGTATAATCGTGCCGACCTGATTGGCCTTACGCTTCGCTCCGTGCTGCAACAAGACTTTCCGGATTTTGAAGTCTTGGTGGTCGATGATGGGAGCAAGGACAACACGGCTGACGTGGTTCTTGCCATCTCCGATGCCCGGTTGCGCTACCTGCCCAAGCAAAACGAGGAAAGGGGCGCGGCCCGAAACTACGGGTTGGCCCGAGCTTTGGGCGAATACGTTCTGTTTCTGGACTCAGACGACCTCTTGCACGCCAACCATCTGGCTACCCTGCACAGCGCCATCACTGCTCAACTTGCGCGCCCCAATTTCATTGCCACTAAATTCGACTTCGACCGCGCAGGGCAGCGTCGACCCAGCGACTTGGCTTCCTTGCCCGCTGGCCAACTGGGGTTCGACACCTTCTTGAATGGCAATGCACTCGCCTGCAACGTGTGCGTGCGACGCGACAACCCCGCTTTGCGCCTTTTTGAGGAAGACCGCAGGTACGCGGCCGTGGAAGACTGGATGTTTTTACTCGAAAATACCCAGCACGGCGACGTCGTGCAACTGGTAGACGCCGTAACACTCACCATGAACGACCACGACCAACGCTCCATGCGCGCCGACAACGAAGGACTGGTGAGGCGTCTCGATTTGGCTGCGGGTTGGATGCAACAGCATTTAGCCATGACGGCTGAGCAGCGCAAAAAGCTATTGGCACGTTTGTATTATCTTTGCGCTGTCCACGCCCACATTGACGGCCACCGGGCAATGGCCTTGCGTTACGCGGGCCGCGCCGTGCCGGGGCTGCCGGCGAACCAAGCAGTAGCATTGCTGTTACGTACCCTGGTGAGCAACCGCACGGTGCAACGGGTAAAACAACTCCTTGGGCGCTGATGTCGTTCTTTGAATGCTGCTTTTATCTCAAAGCCTGACTTGTGATTACGTGATGCGCATTCTCTTCCTCAGCTACTGGCCCCTGCAGGACCCCCTGACTTCTGCCACCGTCCTGCCGCATCTGCGCCTATTGCAGGAGCGAGCCGACATTGAAGCCGTGCTGCTGGTGACCATTGAGCGCAACGCCACGTCTGGAACAAGACCAACGCTGAAGCTGCCTTTCCCAGCCCACAAAATCACTTTTGAGCCCCTGATTTCGCAAGGTGGCAGGTCGGTGTTGGTTAACAAAACGGACGATTTTCTCCGTTTTCCCCGGAAGTTGGTAGAACACGTTAAGGCTTTTCGCGCCAACTTTATATTAGCCCGCGGCGCTCCTGCCGGCTCGTTGGCGTACCTCGTGTGGAAGCAGCTTAAACTGCCATACTACGTCGAATCGTTTGAGCCCCATGCGGAGTACATGCGCGAATCCGGGGTGTGGCGTTGGTTTGACCCGCGCTATATCTTTCAGCAGTATTGGGAAAACCAGCAGAAGCGCAGCGCCCAGGGCCTGATGCCCGTGGCCGAGAACTACCGCCGTCGCTTACTGGCGGAAGGCGTGCCCCCCGAACGAGTGGTCACGGTGCCTTGCTCCGTCAATTTAACAGATTTTGCTTTTCGGCCAGCAGCTCGCGAGCAGCTTCGCCAGCAATTGGGCATTCAGCCCGAAGCAATGGTGGGGGTGTATGTGGGCAAGTTTGGCGGGATGTATTACGACGCCGAAGCGTTTCAGCTTTTTCGCGAAACCGCTGATTATTTCGGCACTACCTTCTATTTGCTGATTCTGAGCCCGCAACCAGCCACCGAGTTGTGGACTAAGCTGAACGAAGCGAACATGGACAACGAGCGGGTTTCCGTTGTATTTGTTCCTTTCGACGAAGTACCTAACTATTTATCCGCGGCCGATTTCGCGTTCGGTTTGCACCGTCCTCTTCCGTATGTGTCGCCCATCAAAGTAGGAGAATATTGGGCCAGTGGCCTTCCCGTTCTGCTCACCGAAGGGGTTGGCGATGACTCCGACATCATTCAGCAGGAAAGTGGCGGGGCACTGTTCAACTTATCTCAACCTGGTAGCGTAAACGCCGCTCTAAGGAACCTTCAAACAATTTTAGGCAATCCCGACCACCGACAAAACGTGCGAGAGCTAGCCGTTCGGTACCGTTCAATAGAAGGGGCTCGAGCAGCCTACAAGCTTCTGTTTTAGGGCTTCGTATATTTCTATTGCTAAGTAGCCAACGCTTTACAGTTTATTAGTATAATCATTCAATTCATGCGGCAATTGTCCGAAAGTAGCCCCCTTAGGGTATTGTTTTTATGTTATTGGGGTCTGCAGGATTCGCTCACCACAAGCACTGTATTTCCGCATTTACGCTTGTTGCAAGAACGGCCGGATGTAGGTGCTGTTCGGTTGCTCACGGTTGAGCGTGGCGCCGAAGCGCAAGCTGATTTACCATTTAGCTTAGATTTTCCAGCGGAAAAGATTTCGCATGCTCCGCTTCGTTCTCGCTTGGGGCGTAATATTATAATCAACAAAATCGAGGATTTTTCTCGCTTTCCCAAAGAAATAATTCGTCACATTTCGGATTTTAAGCCTGATTTTATCATTGCTCGGGGCGCCCCAGCTGGGGCCCTTGCTTACTTGGTTTGGCAGAAAACCAAGCTGCCTTTCTACGTCGAATCGTTTGAGCCGCATGCTGATTACATGCGCGAATCCGGGGTGTGGCACACATACGACCCGCGTTACCTATTTCAACGGTATTGGGAGAAGCGCCAGAAGCAAGTGGCCCACGGCCTGATGCCCGTGGCCGAAAATTACCGCCGACAACTTCTGCGAGAGGGTGTGCCGGCGGGCCGCGTGGTCACGGTGCCTTGCTCGGTTAATGCGGAAGCTTTTGCGTATGACCCCGTGGCCGGACAACGCATTCGTCAGCAGCTTAAGTACGCTGCCCCTGAAACGATTGTGGGGATATACGTGGGCAAGTTTGGCGACATTTATTACGACGAAGAGGCCTTTGAGCTGTTCCGGGCAGCCGCTGACTATTTCGGACCCAATTTCCGCCTCATTATCCTCACCCCCCATTCAGAAGCGGAGGTGCGCCTGAAGCTTGCGGCTGTAGGATTAGGCGCCGACAAGGCTTTCGTGACCAAGGCTCCTCACGCAGAAGTGCCAAACTACTTGTCTGCTGCAAATTTTGCTTTCTCCCCTATTCGACCGGCGCCCTGCCGGTTGTTCTGCTCAGCCATCAAAATCGGTGAGTACTGGGCCAGTGGCCTTCCCGTTCTCGTGACGCCTGGGGTTGGTGACGATTCGGCCATTATCGCTGCGGAAGGCGGTGGGGCCGTATTCGACTTGAGCCAGTCCGGTAGCTTGGCCTCTGCCCTGGTTCGCCTCAGTTCGCTCATGGAAGAGCCCGCCTACCGTGAGCGGATTCATGAGTTGGCCGTGCGGTATCGTAACATAAACCGCGCACGGGAAGCTTATCATACGTTTTTCGATGAAAACGGACAAAATTTCCTTCATTAAGAAGTGTGCACTAATTGGGATTCATGCATTGACCAACATGGCATAACAGTGTCTCCGCCAGCAGGTGCGTGCCAGTTGTCCGTAGCGGTTGCGTAGTAAGACACCCTCATGATGCGGCCCACAGGCCGTTTTTATTTTGTCAACAAGCCGCCCTTTTCTGTCCATTGTTAGCCCGGTTTACAAGGCCGAAAGCCTAGTGGACCAGTTGGTGGACCGCATCCAGGCCAGTGCAGGACTTATTACTGAAGATTACGAAATTATTCTGGTCGATGACCGCGGGCCCGATGATGCTTGGGGCCGCATCCAAGCACGGGCCGCCCGCGACGTGCGGGTACGGGGTATCCGCCTTTCCCGAAATTTTGGGCAACACCGCGCCATTACCGCGGGTTTGGCAGATAGCACCGGCGAGTGGGTGGTGGTCATGGATTGTGACTTACAGGACCGCCCGGAGGAGATTCCCCGGCTATTGGCGCATGCTCGAACAGGGGAGTACGACTTAGTGTTCGCGCACCGGGTAAACCGCCAGGACACGTGGGTAAAGCGTACTTACTCGCGGGTTTTTTATGCCTGGCTCTCCTATCTCACCGAAACAAGCCAGGACCCCGCCATTGCCAATTTTGGAGTATATCACCGCAAGGTAATAGATGCCATACTGTCGATGCGCGAAAGCATTCGTTATTTTCCAACTATGGTGCGCTGGGTTGGCTTTCAGGCAGGTTCGTTGCCGGTGACACACGCTGAGCGGCCCGAGGGGGCCAGCAGCTATAGCTGCAAAAGCCTTTTTTACTTGGCGCTGGACATCATCTTGGCGTATTCCGATAAGCCCTTGCGAATAACGGTCAAATTGGGCCTCGTCATCTCGTTGGGGTCCTTCGTGCTGGTACTATGGACGCTCTGGCGTTTTGCAACCGGAAAAATCATTGTGTTGGGCTACACGAGTTTGGTGGTGTCCATCTGGTTTTTTTCGGGCCTGCTGCTCTCAGTGCTCGGCATTGTGGGCTTGTATTTGGGTAAAACGTTTGAAGAAGTAAAAGGCCGGCCCTTGTTTTTGGTGGACTGCAAGACAGAGCCAGCAAAGCATTAATGAGGGGACCGAAAATGTTCAACCAAATGGAGTTACCTCACGCAGATGCGCTGGTTAACACCTGGGAGCGGGTGCACTGGGACAGTGAGTTTCTCGGGTACGAGGTGTCGCGCCTACAGGCCATGGCCCTCCACGCCGACGAACTGCGCCGCGTGATGGCAAGCGCGCGAAAAGCCGGCCAGCGGTTGATGTACGTAGTGGCTGCGCCCGACGACGCGCTCAGTAACGCCAGCGCCCGTCAGGTCGGGGCATGGCTCGCCGACCGCAAGGTTACTTTCTGCACGGTCGTGCCGTTGGAAACGGCCGGGGAGCCACTAAGTCGGTTTGTTCGGTCCGCCACGCAATTGACCACTGCCTTGGAAAGCCTGGCCCTACAAAGCGGGGAGTTTTCGCGTTTTCGGCTCGACCCACGGTTTGAGCCAACGGTTTATGCTCGCTTGTATAGGCAATGGCTGCGTAACTCTTTAAACCACAGATTGGCTCAGGAGGTATTGATAGTCGAGTTTCCCAAAGCACCGATTCAGGGCCCCGCTCAAGAACTGGGACTGCTTACGCTTGGCGTGAAGCACCAGCGGGCCGCTATTGGGCTGCTAGCCGTTGACGAGCCGAGCCGAGGGCAAGGAATTGGGCAGCAGTTAGTAAAGGCTGCCAAGCAACGAACCGCTGCCTGGGGCTTACAGGAGTTGCAGGTGGTGACCCAATTGGACAACGCGCGCGCTTGCACCTTTTACCGGCGCTGTGGGTTTCAGGAAGCTGCCGTTGAGCACGTTTATCACCTCTGGCTGTAACCCCCCCTGACGCAGGCGGGCCTATCTTTGCCCCGAACTTTCCAAAGTTCCTGTCTTCTCCGCATATGCTGCCCAGCATTCCATTTAATAAACCGTACTTATCAGGTCTCGAACCCCGCTACATTGAGGAGGCTGTGCGGTCTGGCAAAATTTCTGGCGACGGCATGTTTACCCAGCGGTGTCACCGGTTCTTTGAGGAACAATTGGGTTTCAACAAAGTATTGCTCACCACCAGCTGCACGGACGCTCTCGAAATGGCTGCCTTGTTGCTGGACTTGCGGCCCGGCGACGAAGTCATTGTTCCGTCCTTCACCTTTGTGAGCACGCCCAACGCTTTTGTTCTCCGCGGAGCCAACATTGTGTTTGCCGACAGCACCGCCGTTAATCCCAACATCGACCCCGCTTGTTTGTCTGAGTTGGTGACGCCGCGTACTCGCGCCATTGTGCCGGTGCATTACGCCGGCATCGCCTGCGACATGGACGCCATCCAGGCCGTGGCCTCGCGCCATGGCCTGGCAGTAATAGAAGATGCTGCGCAGGCCATCGACAGCTTTTACAACAACCGGCCGTTGGGCACCATCGGCTCACTGGCGGCTTTCTCGTTTCACGAAACGAAAAATATCACTGCCGGTGAGGGCGGAATGTTGTCCATCAATGACGCCCGGTTTGCGCAGCGCGCCGAAGTCATCCGAGAGAAAGGCACCAATCGCTCGTCGTTCTTTCGGGGCGAGGTTGACAAGTACGGGTGGGTGGACGTGGGGTCCAGTTTCTTGCCTTCTGACATCATCGCGGCGTATCTGTATGCCCAACTAGAGCAGTTGACGAACATTCAGGCGCGCCGCAAAACCATTTGGCAGGCGTATTATGAAGCGTTTCGTTCGTTGGTTGCCCAGGGAGTCGGGCTGCCGGCGCTGCCCGCCTACGCCACCAACAATTGGCACCTGTTCTACCTCGTTTGCCGTACCCTTGCCGAGCGCACCGCGCTTATCGACCACCTGAAGGAGCGGCAGATACTCGCGGTGTTTCATTATTTACCGCTGCACAGCAGCCCCTACTACGCCGCCAAACACGACGGGCGCACCTTGCCTTGGGCGGACCATTATAGCAATTGCATTCTGCGACTACCGCTATACTACGAGCTCAATGCTGACTTGCAGTACCGAATAATTGACGGAGTATTAAGCTTTTATAAGAATCATTAAGTTGATGGCAAACATCCTTTTCATAGTTCCTTATCCTCACGGCCGCGCGCCCTCGCAACGTTTCCGCTTCGAACAATACTTGGACGAACTTATTAATCATGGGCATAGCTATAAAATTGCGCCCTTTCTTAACGAAGCTACATGGGCCATTCTCTACAAACCAGGGCAAACCGCACGCAAAGCCTGGGGGATTTTGGCAGGAATGTGGCATCGTTTTTTACTGTTGTTTGCCGCATCCAACTATGATTTTGTATTTATTCACCGCGAAGCGGCCCCCATCGGTCCACCTATTTTTGAGTGGATTATTGCCAAAGTGCTACTCAAGAAGATTATCTACGATTTTGACGATGCAATCTGGTTGGCTAATACTTCGGAAGCAAATAAATTAGCTGGTGGCCTTAAATGGCACCACAAAGTGGCTTCTATTTGTAAGTGGGCCCACAAAATCAGCTCAGGCAACGCATATTTGGCTGGCTACGCGCGGCAATTCAACCCACGGGCGGTGGTTAACCCTACCACAATTGACACGGAACGGTTACACAACCAGGTGCGCGACCAAACCGCTCCTGGCCGCCTCGTGATAGGTTGGACCGGCACACATTCCACCCTTAAGTATCTTGAACAAGTGGCGCCGGTGCTGGCCAAACTGGAAGCAGAAGGGTTGGAATTTGAATTTCGCGTTATTTCAAATCAGCCACCGACGCTGCCGCTTCGTTCGCTGGTGTTCTTGCCATGGCGTAAAGACACAGAAATTGCCGACCTGTTGGGTTTTCATGTGGGATTGATGCCCTTAGAGAATGACGCATGGGCTATGGGCAAATGCGCCTTTAAAGCTCTGCAATACATGGCATTGGGCATTCCCGCATTGGTTTCCCCCATAGGAATGAACACAGAAGTGGTGCAGCAAGGCATTAACGGATTTGTGTGCACAACTCTGGCCGACTGGGAAGCTGCTTTGCGGTTGCTACTTGATGAGGCCGGACTCCGCCAGCGCCTTGGGCAAGCTGCGCGCGCAACCGTTGAGCAACGGTATTCGGTGCAATCCAATACCGCAAATTTCCTTGGCCTTTTTCAATGAGAATAAGATAAGAGGCAATCAACTTAAGCAAGTTGAGGGCTCTTGGCAATTCGGGCTTGCGTTTGTCGTTGGGAAGAATTTGATTTTGTCAAGTTTCTTAAAATATAGAGGCCCCCCAGATAAAATGGAATTAGCGGAATTTTATAACGCACCAAGGTGCCAAAATTAGAACTAGTGATGCCCACAGAAGCCGCGAATACGAGGGCGAAGACAAAGCACAAGAGTAAAACGGGGTTCTGGCCAATGACGCCAAACGTACGAGTGACGCCGGTGCGCCAAAAAATGCGCAGAGTAAACAATAAAAAAAATGTGCTTTCCAATGCGGACAACAGCATCACAGGGTTGCGTGCTTCCCATAGGAAAGGCCGAAAAAGTGAGGTGCCAATGGCCTGCGGAGCCAGTTTGACCATACTTCCAATGCTGCCATCTAATTCACCGAGGGAGTACCCTGAGCCCTCCTGTAGCACACTTTGCTGGTAAAGGTAATCGGCGGTGATTTTGCTGCGCTCTCCTATTTTATCCACATCGTATTTATCGTCGCCCTTTGTAAGATTAGTTGCTGCATAAAAGGCCAGTACCCCTCCCAAAGACAGAAACAGTGGCCGAGCAATTAGGCGAAGTGTACTGTTTTTGATGCGGGCATTGGTTTCGTTGAATACCCATATGAGCGCTGCAGGTAAAAAGCAAAGCAGGATATATACTTTAATTGAAAATAGCGCATACGCAGCAATGAAGCCAATAAGGCCGCATTTAAGGATGGCTTGTCGTTGAATAGCACCCCGATACAGAGCGTAAAAAACCCACCCCAGTGCGCCCAAGCACAAAGAATCCTTTAGCAGGCCCGAGCCCCAAAAAAAGACCGACGGGATGTAAAATACTGTCCAGCCAAGCTCTTTGTATACGTGAGGTCTAATTTTGGCAAAGGTCATGAACATTGCCCACATGCCGCTGAAGCTGATAGTTGCAAAAAACAGCGCAATAACCGTATAATTGTTAAAACAGAATAAACCTAAAAAAGCAGTAACGCGCGAAACCAAGTATTCAGTAGAACCAGCCTGATGCCAAAACATGCTTGCAACAAATGGAGCAGTTTCGGGAACATTGTCGCCGCCATTGTCGAGCAGTAACTTCCAGCCAGTGGAAAAAGAACGGTCGAAGCCCGCATGAATAACTTTGGAGTGATAAAAATAGTTGAATGTATCACCTCCTTTATAGTAAAACTGATAAATAAGTCCCAGCCCAATAGCACCCACAAATTTGAGGGTAAGGGCTGGAATAAAGAATTGCTTGGTGAACCGGTTGGTGACGGCCGGACGAACCCAAAACGCTAGCCCGTATAGAATCAATAAATAGAAAGGAGCAAGAAAAAGGTCGGCTGTTTCCATAATGCGTCAGGCCTTGCCGTTTTTCTTCAGCCAGTCCTTGGCCTCCTTGTACTGCGCCGACTTGCGGTCGGCTTTGTCGGCCACCACGGCGTAGTAGCGCTTGGCTGCATTCAAATCCTTATCCTTCACGGCCAAACGCGCCAAGTTCATGTTGGCGAACAAATAAAAACCGCCGGAAGTGTCCCCGGTGCTCTCCGAAAATACAATGCACCGCTGGTAGTAGTCCTTGGCCTTTGCGATGTCGCGGTAGCGGTTCTGCATCAAATACCCCAGGAAGTAGCTGGCGTAGCGCCCGCTGATGCCTTCGTAGCCGGGCATGCCCTTGTTTATCTTGTCCAGGATGTCGCGGCTCACCCGCTCGCAGTCGGCAAACTCGCCTTGGTCGTAGGCCAGCAGGGCGTAAAAACGTTGAAAGTAGCCGTTGTCAGGGAAGGTAGTGGCCAGATATTTGGCCACGGGCATGGCTTCTTCGGCGTTGTTTTCCTCGTTTTTGAGGATGCGCATGAGAAATACCCGCGCTTCGGTAGCGGTGTAAAAGCCGTTGTTGGCCACGCTCCGGAGCTGCTGCATGCCGAGTTTTTTGTCGCCTTTGGGAAAAAACAGCAGCACGGGTTTGAGCAGGGGGTAGTTGTCGGGAATCCAGACGGCGTAGTAGTTAAACAGTGCTTGTCCGAATTGAAACTCCGGGCTTAGGCCGTTGGCTTCCTGGCTCTTCTTGAGGTAGTTGAGAGAGCGCCGGGCTCCCACGGTGGCCTTGCGCCAGTCGTGCCGCTCGGCGTGGAGGCGGGCATCAAACCCGTACGCTGCCGAGAGGAAGAAGCTAGCTTCGTAGTTGTTGTTGTCAGTATCGTAGAGCTTCTGGGCTTTGGTCACGGCCGTGTCCATGTATGCGAAGAAGGTCTTGTCGTACTGCATGGCCTGGAAGTTGGTCGGCATAATTTTCCACCACGTGCTCAGCCCCAGCAGAAAATAGGGCATGGGGTGGTTGGGGTACCGCCGCCGCAACGAGCGGAATTGCTTCTCGGCCCGGTCGTATTTGAAGTTGTAGATGTTGTGCACCGCTCCGTCCAGCTCCAGTTGGATGTCCTTGTCCAGCAGGAGCCAGCCCTTGGTGTCGATGGCCGACGGCAGCACGCCCACCGTGTCGAGGGCCACGGTGCCCATGGGGGGCGGGGTTCGGAATGTATCGGGGGTTTGAGCCCTGCCCAGCAACGGCATCAAGAGCAGCCCCCAGCAGATACAACACAGCGAACGCAACATAGATAGAAAGTCGAAGGCAGGCCCAACCCGTTTTTCAGCCACTGGTGAAAGATGGGCTGGGCAAACGGGCCTGCTAAAGTACGGACTTTGGCCTAGCTTTGGGCAGAATCCCCTTTCCTTATGCAACTGCTGCACGCCCTTTGCCGCGTGCCGGCCCCCGCCGGCAACGAAGTCGCTCTCACCCGGTTCGTACTCGACTACGTGCGCCAACACCAGGCCACTTGGGCGCACCAACCCCAGGTCATCGCCGACGAGCGGTTTCAGGACTGCTTGCTGCTGGTGTTCGGCCAGCCCCGTACGGCCGTATTTGCCCATTTGGACAGCATCGGGTTCACGGTGCGCTACGGCCGGCAACTGGTGCGCATCGGCGGGCCGCAGGCCGAAGCCGGCTACCGCCTGGTAGGGGAGGATTCGCAAGGACGGATAGATTGTACACTAACTATTGACGAGGAAACCGGCGAACTGGGCTACGCGTTCCACCGCGAAATTGAACGCGGCACGGAGCTGACGTTCTACTGCGATTTTCGCGAAACGGAAACCACCGTTCAAAGCTGTTACCTCGACAATCGCCTGGGCGTGTGGAATGCCCTGCGCCTGTGCGAAACGTTGGAGCACGGCGTGGTGGCGTTTTCCTGTTGGGAGGAGCACGGCGGCGGTTCGGTGGCCTACCTGGCCAATTACATCTACGAGGCGTACGGGGTGCGCCAAGCCCTGATTTCCGACATTACCTGGGTGACCGAAGGTGTGCACGCGGGCCAAGGCTGCGCCATCTCGCTGCGGGATTCCCTCATTCCGCGCCGTGCTTACGTCGACCGCATTCGGGCTGTTGCGGCGGCCTCGGGCATTCCTCACCAGTTGGAAGTAGAAGGCGGCGGAGGCTCCGATGCCAAAGAACTGCAGCGCGCCGCTGCTCCGTGGGACTGGTGCTTCGTGGGCGCGCCCGAAGACCACGTGCACTCGCCCAATGAGTTGGTCGACAAGCGGGACATTGCCGGCATGCTCGCGCTTTACCGGGTGCTGATGCGGGAGTTGTAGAATCAAGCTTTTACCTTTGTCGCTTATGAGTAATAGATTATCTGCAGTATCGACAAATGAAGAAAAAACCATTATTCCTCGGCCACTGAGCTATCAAGAACTAGACATACTGCACGCATTGCGAGGATTTTGCGCTTTTTACGTGGTTATCTACCACGCTAAGTATCTGTTGTGGTCCGGGGGAAATGAGTACCTGAGGGCAATTCCGAAGGCTACATGGGGCCTGCTGCAGTACGGTGCCTTCGTTTGCGACATGCTGAGCTCGGCCGGCTACGAAATGGTTATTTTCTTTTTTGTGCTATCAGGGTTTTTTATCCGGTATGCCCAGTTGAAAAAGCATCGTCCAACACTTCGTTTTTATCTAAATCGCGCCGTGCGCATCTACCCACCATACCTCGCTTCGTTGGTGCTAAGTGCGGCCGTGTTAATTTACGTAGCCTATGCGCACTCGAGAGTGCTGACTACGGCACCAGGGCGGGAGTTAAATGCCGGCTTGCTAAGTGCTTGGAACGAGTTGCGCCCATTCTCGCTCGAATCGGCACCGCGGGCGCTGGGTTTTTTAAGATTAGGCGACCAATTCTTTGGCTACAATAACGTGTACTGGTCGTTGTTGCCCGAAGCGCTTTTTTACTTATCGGTGCCGTTAGCTTTTTGGAAAGTTCGGTATTACTACGCCATTTCGGCGGCTTGCTATTTTTTCGGCATAGTGGCTCCCAGTGTTCAAACCGAAACCGGTTTTTTAGGGTCATTCGTATTTCTGTTTAATGGATATTTTGCCTTAGGCGTTGGGCTCTACGACATCGTTACCACCCGGCCCAAGTGGCTGGATGCCTTCCGCCGTGCCAACGGAATGCTCCTCACCTTCGGGCTAGGAGCGTTGTTCCTAGCACTGATTGGAGTGGCTGCATTGCATATACGGATGGTTTCTGGACCGTTAGCTTCGTTGCTGGCGGTGCTGGGTGCGTCGGTGTTGCTGGCTGGTCGGGTAAGCCGCCAGAACGCATTGGTTCGTTTGTTTCACGAAATAGGTATTTTTAGTTTCTCACTATACCTCTACCATTTTCCTCTATTAATACTGTGCTACGTCGGATTGGTAACTCTAACAGGTGACCTTATCAACTACCCTCGGTACTATTGGGTGGGTATTCCATTGGTAACCGCTGGATGTTATGCACTTTACTTGATAACCGAACGATTGGCGGTACGCTATTTCCGGGGGACCTGACGAAGAAAGTGGTATTACTGGCAATTTCCGCTATTTTGCGGGCCAGAAACCACATACTCTCTCTCTTTCAGTTCATTCCCGCTTTTTATGACCCCATATCTTTACGCCGTGCCCGCGTTGGGCATTTTCGCGTTACTCTACACGTGGCTGCGCGCTGGTTGGGTAACCAAGCAGGATGCGGGCGATGCGCGCATGACCACCATTGCCGGCTACATCGCCGACGGGGCCGTCGCCTTTCTCAAAGCCGAATACAAAGTGCTGGCCCTGTTTGGGGTGATTGCCGGAGCGTTTCTGTTTTACTTGGGTTCTACCAGCGGCAACTCCAGTCCTGTCATCGTCATCGCTTTTTTGATTGGCGCTGTGTTTTCGGCTTTGGCTGGTTTCATCGGGATGAAGATTGCCACCAAGGCCAACGTGCGCACCGCGCAGGCCGCCAAAACCAGTCTGAGTAAAGCGCTGAATGTGTCGTTTTCGGGCGGCTCGGTTATGGGGATGGGCGTGGCTGGCTTGGCCGTGCTGGGCCTGGGCTCGTTGTTTATTGTGTTCTATAAGATGTTTGTGCCCAGCGGCCTGGCCACCGGCCAGGAAATGGAAAAGGCCCTGGAGGTTCTCACCGGCTTCTCGCTGGGTGCCGAAAGCATTGCCCTGTTTGCCCGCGTGGGCGGCGGTATTTACACTAAGGCTGCCGACGTGGGCGCCGACCTCGTGGGCAAAGTAGAAGCCGGCATTCCCGAGGACGACCCCCGCAACCCCGCCACCATCGCCGACAACGTGGGCGACAACGTGGGCGACGTGGCCGGCATGGGCGCCGACTTGTTCGGCTCCTACGTGGCCACCATCCTGGCAACCATGGTGCTGGGCCGGGAAGTGGCCGTCACCAACGACCAGTTTGGCGGCTTGTCGCCCATTTTTCTGCCCATGGCCATTGCCGGCATGGGCATCATTGCCTCACTCATCGGCATCCTGTGCGTGCGGGTGAAAGAGGGTGGCAACGTGCAAGGCGCGCTTAACCTGGGCAACTACATTTCGGTGATTGTCTCGGCCGTGGCTTCGTACTTCCTCATCATGTGGATTTTGCCTTCGGGCACGTTCACCATTCGTGGCATTAGCTTCGATGCCCTGCACGTGTTCTACGCCGTCGTGGTAGGCCTGATTGTGGGCACGCTCATGAGCATCATCACTGAGTACTACACCGCCATGGGCAAGCGCCCGGTGAACAGCATTGTGCAGCAAAGCAGCACTGGCCACGCCACCACCGTCATCGGCGGCTTGGCCGTGGGCATGGAATCGACGGTGCTGCCCATCTTGGTGCTGGCCGCAGGCATTGTGCTGAGCTTCAAAGCGGCTGGCCTTTATGGGGTGGCTATCGCGGCGGCAGGCATGATGGCCACCACAGCCATGCAATTGGCCATTGACGCCTTCGGTCCCATTGCCGACAACGCCGGCGGCATTGCTGAAATGTGCGAATTGCCCAAGGAAGTGCGTGAGCGCACCGACATTCTGGATGCTGTGGGCAACACCACCGCCGCCACGGGCAAGGGCTTTGCCATTGCTTCGGCGGCGCTGACTTCGCTGGCGCTGTTTGCCGCCTTCATGGGCACGGCGCACATCGACACTATTGACATTTCGAATGCGGAAGTACTGGCCGGTCTTTTCGTGGGCGCCATGATTCCGTTCATATTCTCGGCCCTTGCCATTGCGGCGGTGGGCCGCGCGGCCATGGCCATGGTGCAGGAAGTGCGCCGCCAGTTCCGCGAGATTCCGGGCATTATGGAAGGCACGGGCCGGCCGGAGTACGAGAAATGCGTGGCCATTTCGACCCAGGCGGCCATTCGCGAAATGATTTTGCCCGGTGCCATTGCCTTGCTTACGCCCATCATCATCGGCTTCTTATTTGGGCCGAAAGTGCTGGGTGGTCTGCTGGCCGGCGTCACGGTGAGTGGTGTGCTGATGGCCATGTTCCAGAGCAACGCCGGTGGCGCCTGGGACAACGCCAAGAAGTCCTTCGAAAAAGGCGTAATGGTGAACGGCAAGATGGAATACAAAGGCTCGGACGCGCACAAGGCTTCGGTAACGGGCGATACCGTGGGCGACCCCTTCAAGGACACTTCCGGCCCCAGCATGAACATCCTCATCAAGCTGATGAGCATTGTGTCATTGGTGATTGCGCCCCACATCGCTGAAAAGAGCGGCGAGCGCGGCATGGCCCCGGCCAAGCTTGAGAACGAGCGCATCGAGCAGGTTAGCCGCCCGCATGTGCGCTACGCCAGCACGTTTGCTCCCAAAGCCTTGCGCGTGATTTACACGGCGCTCCAGGAAGTGAGGTAATCTGAACCACGGATTCATGCGGATTGGTCGGATTTCGCGGATTTTGTGGACGTTACCCGTTTCCTTGATTAGGTCCCGCATCTACTCTGCCGAAGCGTCACACTGTACGAACTTCAGCTTTACGAAATCCCATAAAAAAAGGCCGCCCCTTGGGGCGGCCTTTTTCTTACAAGTACACAACTTATGGCGTCCACAAAATCCGCGAAATCCGACCAATCCGCATGAATCCGTGGTTCAGACAGTAGCTTTGTGGCACATTCTCCTAGCACCGCATGGGTAACTCCCACATCACCATCCACAACAAAGCTTTCCGGCCGTATCTATCGGCTGCTCATCTGGATGAGGCCGTGGCCCGCCTCGCGACGCGTATCAGCGCCGACTACGCGGGGCGCCGGCCCCTGTTTGTGGTGGTGCTCACGGGCGGGTTCATGTTTGCTTCCGATTTGCTGAAACGGTACATCGGCGAGTGCGAAATCGTCTTTATCCGCGTGGCCTCGTATGAGGGCACGGCCAGCAGCGGCGTGGTGCAAGAAGTGCTGGGCCTGCGCGAAGACGTGCAGGGCCGGGACCTCATCATCATCGAAGACATCGTGGACACTGGCACCACCATGCACCACCTGCTGCCCACGCTGCAGGCCAAAGGCCCCGCCTCGGTGGAAATAGCCACGCTGTTCTTCAAGCCCGAAAGCCTGAAGCACCAGCTCGACCTGCGCTACGTGGCCCTGGAAATCCCCAACGACTTCGTGGTGGGCTACGGCCTCGACTACGACGGCTTGGGGCGCAACCTGCCCGACGTGTACGTGGCCGTATAACCGGCCTTTGTTACTGATTGATTAACTTGCCCAAACCCACCAACCCTTTCCCTCTCGCGCAACTCTCTCGTTCATGTTGAATATCGTGCTGTTCGGCCCGCCCGGTGCCGGCAAAGGAACCCAGAGCCAGAAACTCATCACCAAGTACAACCTTGTGCACCTGAGCACTGGCGATTTGCTGCGCGCCCAGATTACCCAAGGCACCGAACTCGGCCTCAAAGCCAAGAAGCTCATGGACGAAGGCCTGCTGGTGCCCGACGAGGTGGTGATTGGCATGATTGACCACGCCCTGCAAAGCAACAAAGCCACCGCCGGCGGCTTCATTTTCGACGGTTTCCCGCGCACCGTGCCCCAGGCCGAGCGCCTCGACCAGTTGATGCAGCAGCACGACAGCGGCATCAATTGCATGGTGGCCCTGGAGGTGGCCGAGGAAGAATTGGTGACCCGCCTGCTCGAGCGCGGCAAAACCAGCGGCCGCCCCGACGACCAGGACGAAAGCAAAATCCGCCGCCGCGTGACGGTGTATAACACCGAAACCGCCCAGGTGGCCGGCTACTACGCCGCCCAAAAGAAATTCCACGCCCTCAACGGCATCGGAGCCATCGACAGCATCTTCGAGCAGATTTGCGCCATCATCGACCAGCACAAGCCGGCCGTGCCCGAAAGCCCGGCGCAGGCCACAAGCGAGGTGAAGGCGTAACTTTACACTTTCAACACGACTGTTTTAACACGACTGTCATCCTGAGCGCAGCGAAGGACCTTATCACGGTTGCACGGTTTAGCGTTATTGCGAATCGTTCGACTAGCACAAGGTCCTTCGCTGCGCTCAGGATGACCGTTTTTAGCCTTAACTCCAATTCCTGTGGCTTCTAATAACTTCATCGACTACGTCAAACTCATCTGTCGCTCGGGCAAGGGCGGCGCGGGTTCGCACCATTTTTTCCGGGCCAAGGGCCTGCCCAACGGCGGCCCCGACGGCGGCGACGGCGGCCGCGGCGGCCACATCATCCTGGAGGGTAACTCCCAGCTTTGGACCCTGCTGCACCTGCAGTACCAGAAGCACGTGTTTGCCAAAGACGGCGAGGGCGGCGGCGAAAACCTGCGCAGCGGCGCGCAAGGCGAAGACATTGTGCTGCAAGTGCCCCTCGGCACGGTGGCCCGCGACGCCGAATCGGGCGAGCAGTTGCTGGAAATCACGGAGCACGGCCAGCGGCTCGTGCTTGTGCCCGGCGGCCGCGGCGGCTGGGGCAACGACCATTTCAAGAACTCCATCAACCAAGCCCCCCAATACGCCCAGCCCGGTGAGCCGGCCATCGAAGCCATCATCATCCTGGAGCTGAAGTTGCTGGCCGACGTGGGCCTCGTGGGCTTCCCCAACGCGGGCAAAAGCACGCTGCTGTCGGTGGTGTCGGCGGCCAAGCCCAAAATTGCCGACTACGCCTTCACCACGCTGGTGCCCAATTTGGGCGTGGTGGCCTATCGCGACTACAAATCTTTCGTGATGGCCGACATTCCCGGCATCATCGAGGGCGCGGCCGAGGGCAAGGGCCTGGGCACTCGCTTCCTGCGTCACATCGAGCGCAACTCCATGCTGCTCTTTATGATAAGCTGCGACAGCCCCGACATTGCGGCTGAGTACCAAGTGTTGGTGAACGAATTGGAGCAGTTCAACCCCGAGCTGCTGGATAAGAAGCGTCTCCTGGCCATCACCAAGTCCGACATGATTGACGAGGAGCTAGAGGCCGAGATACGGCAGACGCTGCCGGCGGACGTGCCGTCCATCTTCATTTCCAGCCTGACCAACAAGAACATCACGCCGCTGAAGGACATGATTTGGAAGGCGCTGGAGGAAACGCGTCGTGACGCGGCCCCGACCAAACGTCAAGGCCTCGGTGAAGAGGACCAAGAGGCCTGGCCCTCGTAAGCCATATGGGTAATTTTCGCTGAAGGATTTCGGCGCTCAAGGAACTGCCCGTACACCAAGTTCGGGTCTTCCTGCGTGTGATAGGCGAAATGCAGAACTAGCATACCCTCAGAGAACAGCAAGGAGCGAGGCACTGAAGCATCGCCCAGCATCTTTGGTTCGGCCCATTGCTGAGCCACTATTGCCACGGGAATTCGGGATGTAACCGACCAAGTGGCTTTGCCACCAGCAATTTGAGCCAGGTACCTAGAGTGTAGAACAACCTGTATGATTTCTCTGATGCTCGCCGAATCTGGTACGGCGATGATTTTCTCGTGTGGAGCATCACAGTCGTCGCCCATCGCGACACTGTCTCGGGTAAGTTTAACTTTCATGGCTTGGCTATTTGCCGGAGCAAGGTAGAAACACCGATTAGGAAACGTTGTGTCAAACTGTCACCCTAATGCCTTTGGCAGGTTCCTTGCGCCCGCCAAGTGACTAACCGGCTAACCCCGTGAAAAACCCTTTCCGACGAATCTTTCCCAAAATGGCTGACGAAACTAACCTGCCCCAGGACGACAACCTGACCGCTGAAACCGGCCACGTAGCTGGCGAAATGACCGATGTTGACGGTGGCAGCACCGACCCCAACATGACGGCAACCGGCGCACCCGGGGTCGAAGCCAACCGCACCGATGCCGAGTTGACTGACCTCAAGGACAAGTACCTGCGCTTGGCTGCCGAGTTTGAGAACTACAAGCGCCGCACCACCAAGGAGCGGATTGAACTGTTCAAAACTGCCAACCAGGAGCTGATGACGGCCTTGTTGCCCGTGCTCGACGACTTCGTGCGCGCCCGCAACGCCACCGCCGCCACCGAAGACGCTAACGCCGTGCGCGAAAGCATCGACATTATTCAGAACAAACTGAACAAAATGCTCCAGCAAAAGGGTTTGACCGCCATGGAAGCCAAGGGCGGCGACTTTGATGCTGAATTGCACGAAGCCATCACCCAGATTCCCGCGCCCAGCGACGACCTGAAAGGCAAAATTGTGGACGTGGTGGAGCAAGGCTATTATTTAGGCGACAAAGTAATTCGCCACGCTAAAGTGGTGCTTGGGCAGTAATTTCAAGGTTTGGATTCAGAACAATAAATAGAGGCGGTCATGCTGAGCGAAGTCGAAGCATCTCTCCCGAG
>NZ_DASVSI010000067.1:0-32479 GCF_036388155.1 Hymenobacter sp.
ACGAACCAGCCCGCCAGCAATGGTGGCTTTAGCCCGGGTGTTCACCTCTTCCCATTCCGAACAGAGCCGTTAAGCCCCGGTGCGCCTATGGTACTGCCTTCACCGGTGGGAGAGTCGGTCGCCGCCAACCTTAGTTGCCCAACGCCCCGCCGCTTTCCCCAGCGACGGGGCGTTTTTGCGTATATCCCCCGGGCCATTGGCTCGGCCGCACAGGCCGCGTTTCTGCTTAGGTTTAGAATTTAAAATTTGAATTCTTTGTCTAAGTTCAATATAAAATAAACCCGATTATGCAGTTGATGTATCCGTGGTTTCTACTTGGGCTGCTTGGCATAAGTATACCGGTAATAATTCATTTACTGGAGTTGCGAAAGCCGCAACGGATACTGTTTACAAATACTGCATTTATAAAGGAGGTTGAATTAGTGACGATGCGCCGGAATAGGTTGCAAAGTCTATTGATACTTTTAGCGCGCATGTTGGCTATTGTTGCGCTTGTGCTTGTTTTTTGTCAGCCCTTTATTTCAGCGGATGAGAAAGGTTCGGTCGGACAGATTGATACTGCTGTATTGGTTGATAACACGTTCAGCATGCAAGCAGTTGGAAATACGCAAGCTCCACTGTTGGAAAGTGCAGTTGATGAGGCTAAAGCTGTGGGGGGCGATTTGGGAAGTGGGAACAGAATTGCATTTGTAAATTCTAATGGTGCTTATTTCGCGCCAGAAGCGTATCGGGCTAAGTTGGATGAATTAAAACTGTCGGCCCAGGCTTCAGTTAGTCAACTACTTGGCAGTGCTACCGAGCGAGCCCAAAGTAATTCTTCTCTCTATGTAATTTCTGATTTTCAGAAGAGTGGTTTAGGTGATGGTCAACTTAAGGATTTAGGAAAAGGACAGCGAGTGGTGCTTGCACCAATTTCTCCTAAGCAACAAGGCAATATTTATGTTGATAGCCTATGGCTAGATGATGCTTTTGTGCGAATAAAGACCAATGTTGGACTTTATGTACGATTGCGCAATGGTGGTAATCTAGCAGTTAGTTCTTGCCCGGTGAAGGTGTTTCTTGGCAACCGTCAGGTTGGGGCATTTCAAGTCAGCATCGAACCCGGGAAGACCGTTACTTCCGAAGTGCAGGTGCAGTTGATGGATGATAAATTAATGACGGGACGGGTGGTTACTGAGGACAGGCCAGTCACATTTGACAATGCCTATTATTTTACCTTGCGGCCAGCTGCGGCTATTCGAATTCTGGAAATTGGTGTTGAGCCGGTTGCTCGGCAGTTGTATGGCAACGAACCGCTTTTTTCGTACTCGTTTTCTTCCGCGCAACAGGTTGATTACGGCGATATGCGCCGGGCCAATATGGTGCTGCTGAACGAAGTAAGTGGTGTTAGTGCGGGATTGCGCGAGGGGCTGCTAGGAGTGGTGAAAAGAGGCGGTACTGTGGTGGTAGTGTCTTCGCCACTAACCAAAGACAGAGTTGCTTATGAAAACCTGTTTCGGGATTTAGGTATAGGGCGGGCGCAATGGAACGCTTCTGATGCCACTCCCGAACTGCGTGAAGTGGCGATGCCCAATTCTTCTGACCCTTTTTTTCGCGAGGTATTTGGGGCTCAAAACAGAACTGTGACCTTGCCGCGAGTAGCGCCTGTGCTACGATGGTCTCGCACGGGAAATGACGTTTTGCGGATGCGAGACGGCGATAGCTACCTAGCCAATTTTACCAGGGGTGCGGGCCAAATTTTCGTGTTTTCGGCTCCGTTTGCGAAGGAGTATTCCGATTTTGTAACGCATGCGTTTTTTGTGCCGGTAATGTACCGCATGGCCATGCTCAGTTACCGAGATGAGCAGTTGCCAGCTTACCGACTCACCCAGGATGCGGTGACGTTGAAGATACCTATGCTTGCTGACGCGAACCAAGCGGATGAAGCCAGCTTTCGACTTGTGCAGGATAGCCTGACCTTGATACCTGCTCAACGGGTAGTAGGCCAAGACGTGCGGCTGGAGGTACCGGTTGGAATGAACCAAGCCGGCTTTTATCAGGTGCAGCAGAAAGGCAAACTGGTGACTACGCTAGCTTTTAACCAAGACAAGCGGGAATCGGAATTGGCAGCTTATTCTGCTGAGGAATTGCGGCAAATTGTTGGGCCAAACAACCCCAATGTGCGGGTGTTGGATGGCGGCATTGCGGGCAGTCAGATAGCTCAACTGCGGGCTGAGCAAACGGGGCAGCCTTTGTGGCGGTACTTCCTGCTGTTGGCGCTGATATGTTTGTTGGCTGAGGCTTTGTTGGTTCGTTTCGGGGCAAAACAACGAGCAGCTACTAAGGCTACAGCGTTAACTTGATACTGAGGGTTTGGAACTGAAGGACAGCTTGAAAGTTGCCAGAGAGTGTAACTTGCCGCTTTATTAGCGCATTCG
The DNA here is from genome assembly GCF_036388155.1 of Hymenobacter sp. Classification (NCBI taxonomy): domain Bacteria; kingdom Pseudomonadati; phylum Bacteroidota; class Cytophagia; order Cytophagales; family Hymenobacteraceae; genus Hymenobacter; species Hymenobacter sp. Next base: position 2,418 of record NZ_DASVSI010000067.1, read on the forward strand.
TCATGGCCGTTCCTTCTGTCGAACCAAGTTCATTGCCTTCAGCTCCGTTGCCAGGACTGGTTTGGAAATTGGCTTTGCGATTTGGAGGAGGAGTGGGGCTGGTGTGTGGGCTCTGGATGGTTGGCTTGCAACTAACGGGAAATAACGGGTTTGGGCCGAAGCAGGTATTAGCACAGTTGTTGGTGCCCCTTGCGGCGGTGGCGGCAGAATGGACCTTGCGGAGCAGATTGCGACCTGAAAAGCCCGGTTTGGGCCGTTCGTTGGGAGTCGGGGTGTTGACAGCGTTATTGGCTGGGACGGTTTCGGCGATGTGCCTACTGGGAGTGGCCTACGGGGCAGGCGAGCCAGCACTGGCCCGTAACCGGGCGGAGATACTGGAAATATTGCGGGTTCAGCAGCGCGAAAACCCGGCGATAAAGCTGAGCGCAGAGCAACAACAGCAGCAAGAGGCAGCAATCGCGCGCATCGGGGCCGGCGACATGGCGACACGCAATTTTCTGCAAGTGTTTTTGCTTGGATTAGTGCTCGCAGTCCCCGCAGGGATATTTCTGCGAGAATAATTCCGGTTATCTTTCGGCTCACTTTCCCAACACCAATCCGATGGAATCAAACGTTACTCCTGTTACGAGCACTTCTGTGGGCCTCCGTTATGGCCTGTTGGCTGGCTTGGTCAGCATCATTTTTTCGTTTGGCCTGTACGCGGCCAAAATGGAAAACAGTCCGCTCAAGTATGTCGGCTCCGTGCTCTTGGTTGTTGGCATTGTGCTGGCCATGCGCGAATTCAAAGCCAGTAACCATGGCTTCATGAGCTTCGGGCAGGGAGTGGGGATTGGCGCGCTGGTTTCGACGGTGGTGGGCGTGTTGAGCGCCATTTTTGCTTACGTCTACTTCAACATCATTGACCCGACCATTGTGGAACGCATGATGGAAAAAGCACGGACCGACATGGAGGCCCGGGGCGGCATGTCAGACGAGCAAATCGATGCCGGGATGGCCATGGCCGGTAAATTCATGAATGGCCCGATGATGATGCTGATTGTGGTGCTTTCGAGCGTGTTGCTGGGAGTAGTCCTTTCGCTGATTATCTCCGCGTTTATTAAGCATTCGAAACCTGAGTTTGAATAAATCATCCGTTGTGTTCCCGGTGGAGATATCCATCGTCATTCCGCTTTTAAACGAAGCCGAGTCTTTGCCGGAACTCACGCGCTGGATTGCGCGGGTGCTGTTGGCGCGTGGCTTGTCTTACGAGGTCGTCTTGATTGACGACGGTTCGACGGACGATTCTTGGAGCGTAATTGAGGCCTTGGCGGCGGAAGATGCGGCCTTGCGCGGCATACGCTTCAACCGGAATTATGGGAAGTCGGCGGCTTTGAACGTGGGCTTCGAAGCGGCCCGTGGCCGGGTGGTGTGCACCATGGACGCCGACTTGCAGGATTCGCCGGAAGAATTGCCCGAGCTGTACCGGATGATTACGGAGGACAAATTTGACTTGGTGAGCGGGTGGAAGCAAAAGCGGTACGACCCGTTGTCGAAAACCATCCCGACTAAGTTGTTCAACGGCGCTACCCGGTGGATATCGGGCATTCAGTTGCACGATTTTAATTGCGGGCTGAAGAGCTATGACCAACGGGTGGTGAAGAGCATTGAAGTGTATGGCGAGATGCACCGCTACATTCCCGTCATTGCCAAGTGGAACGGCTTCCGGCGCATTGGCGAGAAGGTGGTGCAGCACCAAGAACGCAAATACGGCGTGACCAAGTTTGGGCTTGAACGTTTCGTGTACGGTTTTTTGGATTTGGCCAGCATCACGTTTGTGAGCCGGTTTCGGCGGCGGCCCATGCACTTTTTCGGTACATTGGGCACGTTGTCTTTCTTTCTGGGAATGGTGCTGACGCTGTGGCTGACGGGCGAGAAAGTCTGGCTGGCGTTCCACAACTTAAAGGCGCGTAATGTAACCGACCAGCCCTTGTTCTTTTTGGCTTTGGTGGCGGTGATTGTGGGCGTGCAATTGTTTCTGGCGGGATTCCTGGCGGAAATGGTGCAGCTGAATGGCCCGAAGCGCAACGACTATTTGGTGCGGGAAACTCTTAACTAATCCGTCGGCTTTGGGCCCGGGCACGGAAGCAAATAGCTCCTATGAAAGTCGTCATCATTGGGCCCGCGTACCCCTTGCGAGGGGGATTGGCAACGTATAATGAGCGGCTAGCGCGGGCTTTTCAGGAGGCGGGGGACGAAGTGAAAATTGTAACTTTCTCGCTGCAATACCCAGATTTTCTGTTCCCGGGACAAACGCAGTTCAGCACGGAAGCTGGGCCCGCGGACTTAGCCATCGAGGTGAGCTTGAATTCGGTGAATCCAATTTCGTGGTGGTCGGTGGGGCGCAAGCTGCGCGCTGAACGGCCCGATTTGGTGGTTTTTCGGTTTTGGTTGCCCTTTATGGGGCCCGCACTGGGTACGGTGGCGCGACTGGTGCGCGGCAACGGGCACACCCGCGTGGTGGCCATCACCGACAACGTGATTCCGCACGAAAAGCGGCCAGGGGACAGGCCATTGACCCGCTATTTTCTGAGCGTGTGCCACGGCTTTGTGACCATGAGCCGCAGCGTGTTGAAAAACCTGCAGGAACTAGGCTTTGGCCAAAAGCCAGCGGTGTACCGTCCGCATCCACTCTATGACAATTTTGGGCCAATCAAGTCGAAGGAGGCGGCTTTGGCGGCGATGGGGCTGCCAGCAAACCAGGGCTATCTGTTGTTTTTTGGCTTCATCAGGGCCTACAAAGGGCTTGACATGATGCTGGAGGCTTTTGCCGATGCCAGGGTGGCTGCCTTGCCCGTAAAACTGATTATTGCAGGCGAGTTCTACGAAGATGCCGCGCCGTACGAAGACTTGATTCAGCGTCATCAATTAGAAAGCCGGATAGTGAGGGCCACTGATTTCATTCCGAACGAGCGCGTGGCGGACTATTTCTGTGCGGCCGACCTCGTAGTGCAGCCGTACAAGAACGCCACGCAAAGTGGCGTGTCGCAAATAGCCTATCATTTTGAGCGGCCCATGCTGGTGACGGACGTGGGCGGCCTGGCCGAGCTTATTCCAGATGGCGTGGTGGGCTATGTGGTGCCTCCCACCGCCGAGGCCATTGCCAGCGCCGTCCTGGATTTTTACGCGCAGCAGCGGGAGGCAGCCTTTACAAAGGGTGTGCGCGAGCAGAAAGCCCAGTTTTTGTGGCCTGTGATGGTGAGCGCGCTGAAAGATGTGGCGGGTATTTCCTCGGCCGAAGAAATACGATAGGGGCCTTCAACGCACTGGCCACGCTCTGCTGGCAGCCAGTACAGGCAACTAGCGCGGCACGGTGGCCAGTACGGCTTCGAAGACTTTTTCGGCGGGCAGGTCTTCCATGCAACTCGTGCCGAGCTTGCAGGTGCCGCGGTAAAAGCACACACACTCGCGGTTGGGCCCCACAAGTTGGCCCCGCCCGTACAGGTCAAATTCGTACGGGTTGAAGATGTTGTTCATCAACACCGTGGGTTTACGCAGGGCAATGCTGATGTGCATGCCCATGGTGACTTGCGTGACTACGCCGTCCATCTGGTGCACGAGGTTGATGAACTGTTGCAGCGGGAAAGTGCCCAGGTAGGCTGCCCCGGTGGCGGCGTGCAAAACGCGGTTGCGGGCGTCTTCGGCATCGCCACCCAGCAAGACCGGGGCGTAGCCTGCTGCCTGCAGTTGGGCGATGAGAGAAATCCACTTCTCGTCGCTCCACAAGCGGGTGGTCCACCGGTCGCCGCAGCCGGTGTTTAGCCCGACGCGGGGGCGGCCGGTGGGGAGGTGGCTCCAGTCGTAGCCTTTGTCGTCGTGGGTGTCGAAGACGTACTCTTCGCCGCGAAAATCGAAGCCGCAGAGCTCAAAAATCTCCTGCACGTAGGGCTTGGTGTTAGCCAGGCTCACTTGGTCGAAGGTACCGGTGAGGAATTTGTGCTCCGCTAATTCGTTGACGGGCCATGCCACGCCGTCGTAGGGGCGCAGCGAGTAGCCGTACTTTTCTTTGGCTTTGATGGTGTTCAGCAAGGCGCAGGCCTCTTTTTCCTTATCGAGATTGATGACGACATCGAACTCCCGGCCCTGAAGCTGCAAGGCGCTGGCAAAGTCAAACTTTAAAATCTCCTCAATTTCTGCTTGCGGCAAAATGGCGGGCGTGTGGGTAAGCCACGTGATGTAGCTGCCGGGCCGCTCCGCCCGCAGGCGCCGCAGCAGGGGCGTGGTGCGAATGACGTCGCCGATGGCCCCGAGCTTGATGATGAGCACCCGGCTGATGACGGGTGCGTACACCGGGCACCCGTCGCACACGTACCCGTGGGTTTTGTTGGGGCGGCAGGGCAAGTCGCCGCGGAAATGGCGGCAGTCGGGATGCAAAACGGTGCTGAGTGGAACGGACACGGAAATTCGGGCGCAAGAAATTGAGGGACAAAAGTAGCCCGGCCGACTTACAAGCCCACGTTGAACGCGCCGTTGGTAAGTGTCTTGGCCGCGCCCGTATTGGGGTTGATGCCCGTGAACGTGAAAGTGCCAGCTATTTCAGTGGTTGTAGGCGACGTTATCACAATAGTGCCTCCGCCCTTTACGTTGCCAATGCCCTTGGCGCCAGCGAAGTAAGCCGTGTTTCCGCCGGCGCTGGTGCTGTACACGGCCTACGCTTCCGACGTGGGGCTGAAGGTATATGTGCCCACGGCGTTAGGAATTTCCAGGAAAACAAAGCCAGACCCAGTGTTGCCTCCGCTGGCCGTGCCGGCCACCGTAATGGTGGTGCCCGTTTTCTCCGATTGCAGCGAGGTGGTGGTAACCGCGGCGCCGTCCACTGTCCAGCTCATGGCGCGGGTAGGCGCGGGGTCTTCTTTTTTGGACGAGGAAGAGCAGGCGCCTAAGCTGGCGAGGACCAACGTGGAGATAAGACGGAAGGCCAAGGAGCGAAAAAGCATCAGCAACTAAAAAGAGTTTGAAAAGAAATAAAGAAGACGGCACCGAGTTTTGTATGCTGGGGAGTCATTCCACCACCAGCTTGCTCGAAGCCGCGCCGCAACGCAGCACATAGATGCCCGGCACCACTCCCGTCAGGTCGAGCTTGATTGCGGTGGCGCGGGCTGGCAGCGTGAAGCGCCGCACTTCCCGGCCGACGCCGTCCGTTAGGACGGCGAACTGCTGGTTGTTGCTGGGTGCCAGGCCCCGTAGGTTCACCGCATCACGGGCGGGGTTGGGCAGCAGCGCCAGGGCTTCGGTGGACTTGGAAGGCAGGATGCCGCTCACGAGGCCGCTGAGCCGGGCCACGAATCCGGTGACGGTAGTGGCCCTTGGCACCAGCGAGTTGAAGCCGAACGCAGAGGCCGGGTTTTGCATGGAGCCGCTGACCGTGGCGGTGGTGCCACTCAGGAAGATGCCGCTGGCGTTGTCGGTGCCGGAGGTGCCCACTCGCAGGGCGTAGGTCCAGATGCCGGCAGTGTTCAAGCGGGCCACAAAAACATCAGCTCCCGTGGTAGTAGCGGGGCCATTGATGGCGATAGCGCCAAACTGGGCGTTGGCCCCGTTCAACTGGCCTGTTACCGTGGTGTTGCCGCTGGCATCCACGGCCACTGCGTTGGGGAAAACCGTAGTGGCCATTCCGCCACCCGCTACGGCTTGCGTCCAGGTGCCGGCCGGGCTGAGCCGAGCTACAAAACCCGTGTACGTGCCGGTTGGCGCAGCCAGTGCATTGGTCCCGAAGGTGGTAGTGGCCGTATGCAGTCCAGCGATGATGACGTTGCCGCTGGCATCCACGGCCAGGGCATTGGGTTGGTCAAGGCTGCCGGCGCCGCCCCCGCCCACGGCTTGGGTCCAGATTCCGGCGGGGCTAAGCTTGGCCACAAAGGCGTCGAAATTGGTGCCACTGGCTTCACTGTTGATGAGGGTAGTAGCACCGAAAGCGGCTGTGGGGCTTCCATAGATGCCCGTGGTGTAGGTGGTGCCAGCAGCGTCTTCGGTCATGGCCAAGATTTGGTCGAATCCGGGGCCGCCGGCGCGTACAGCTTGCGTCCAGGTGCCGGCTGGGCTCAGGCGGGCCACAAAGGCATCGCCCGACGCCCCAGCAGCATCGGCGTTGGTGAGAGTGAAGGCATCAAAGGCAACGGTTGGGCTGTTGAAAGAACCTGCGATGGTGGCATTACCGGCGGGGTCCAGCGCCAAACTAGTCACTTGGTCTGCCAAAGGACCGCCCACACGCAAGGCCTGGGTCCAAGCGCCGGCCGCGCTCAACCGCGCCACAAAAATATCGGTGGTACTGGTGCCGCCAGCCGCGGCATTAGTAAGCGCGGTGGTGCCAAAGGTGATGGTGGTGCTCGCGAAACGGCCCGTCACCACTACTTCCCCCGTCGGGCTCACGGCCACGCCGTAAGGCTCTTCGGCACCGGAGCCGCCGGCGCGCACGGCTTGGGTCCAGTCACCCGCGGCGTTCAAGCGGCCTACAAAAACGTCGGTGAGGCCCACGCTGGTCAGGGCGTTGCTGCCAAACGTAACCGTGCCGGAGAAGGAGCCCGCCACGATGCTGTTGCCGGCGCCATCGGCAACCAGCGCCCGAATGGTAGAAGCGCCGGTGCTGTTGGCCTCATGCGTCGAGAGCCACTGCCAGGTTTGCGCTTGCCCGGAATAAGGGGCCGCCAGCGCGACGAAGGTACTGCCCAACCAGAGCGTAAAGAAGTGTTTCATGCAGAGGGGCTGAAAATAAGCGGAATGATAATAAGTTGGAATTACTTCAGGGGAAATCGTAGCCCGTTGGGAAACCGGATTTAGACTCCCACGTAGCTGTGCGGCGTAATCCCTCGCAGCTCGGCCTTCACGCCCTCGCTCACGTCCAGCCCATCGATAAAGGCGCCGATGCTGGCCGCCGAAATGGCCTCGCCGGTGCGGGTCAGGGCTTTGAGGGCGTTATAAGGGTCGGGGTAGACTTCGCGGCGGAGGATGGTTTGGATGCCTTCGGCCACCACGGCCCAGTTGGCTTCTAAGTCGCGATGCAGGGCGTTTTCGTCGAGCGCCAGCTTGCCCAGGCCGCGCTGCAGGGCTCCGAGGGCGATGAGGATGTGGCCCAGCGGCACGCCCAGGTTGCGCAGCACGGTGGAGTCGGTGAGGTCGCGCTGCAGGCGGGAGATGGGCAGCTTGGCGGCGAAGTGTTCGAGCAGGGCGTTGGCCACGCCCAGGTTGCCCTCGGCATTCTCGAAATCGATGGGATTTACCTTGTGGGGCATGGCCGAAGAACCCACTTCGCCAGCCTTGATGGTTTGCCGGAAGTAGCCCAGGGAAATGTACTGCCACACGTCGCGCGCCAGGTCAAGCAGAATGGTATTCAGGCGTTTGAGGCCGTCGCAATGAGCGGCCAGGTGGTCGTAGTGCTCAATCTGGGTGGTGGGGAAGGAGCGGGCCAGGCCAAGCCGCTCGTTCACGAAGGTGGCGGCAAAGCCGTGCCAGTCTACCTGCGGGTAGGCCACGTAATGGGCATTGAAGTTGCCGGTGGCGCCCCCAAACTTGGCTCCAAACGGCACCTGCGCCAACAAAGCCACCTGCGCGTCGAGCCGCGCCACAAACACGTCGATTTCTTTGCCGAGGCGGGTGGGCGAGGCGGGCTGGCCGTGGGTGCGGGCCAGCATGGGCACCGCCTGCCACTCCTGGCCCCGGGCCGCCAGCGCGTTGCGCACCTGGGCGTAGGCCGGCAGCAACACGCCCATCAGGGCGTCGCGCAGGCTGAGCGGAATGGCCGTGTTGTTAATGTCCTGAGAGGTCAGGCCGAAGTGAATGAACTCCACGTAGCCACCCAGGCCCAGCTCGGCAAATTGGTCGCGCAGCCAGTATTCCACGGCTTTCACGTCGTGGTTGGTGACGGCTTCGTGGGCCTTCACGGCCTCGGCATCGGCTTCGGAGAAACCTTCGTAAAGCCGCCGCAGGCCGGCAAAGGACTCGGCCGGTACTTGCTGCAGCTGCGGCAGCGGCAATTCAGCCAAGGCGATGAAGTACTCGATTTCGACCAGCACGCGGTAGCGTATCAGGGCCATTTCGGAGAAGCGGGCGGCGAGGGGGGCGGTGGCGCGGGCGTAGCGCCCGTCGAGGGGCGAGAGGGCGGCAAGGGGGCTGGGCATGGCGCAAAAGTACGGGTACCGGCCGGGAAGCAGAACGATACTTTCGGCAGCTCGGGAATGGCTTTGGCGCGAGTTAAGCTCGGAGGGAAAAAAGGGAAGTAGTTGAACGATGGGCTTAAAACTTGCATTTGCATCAGTTGGGCGTGCTATCACGCCTTTGGACAGTCGCGCTTTATCCATTTACTCCCGCCCGCTTGTATTCGTGGGCCGCCGTTACCGTTCAGTATTTGGCTTGCGTATGAGGGCTAGCTTCCGTTTTTCTTACCTTTGGCGCTGGCGAAGCCGCCCACTTTATTGAGTTCCGTGCACATATCCCCTTCCACCAAACGACTTCTTATCGGCATTTTGAGCGGCTTGGTCGCACTTGTACTGCTGGCTTTCGCCGTGTTTCAGTGGAAGCGCCAGCAGTTGCTAACCTACGCGCTGGGGGAAGTGAAAGCCAAAGTGGAGCGTAAGTACCCGGTGATTATGACGTTGGGACCAGCCCGTTTTGCCGGCTTCAAAACCGTTGAAATTGCCGGCCTGAGCATTGTGCCCGCCGCTGCCCCCACCGATACGCTGCTCACCGCGCGCCGCCTGCAAGCCGGGCTGAGCGTGCGCTCCTTGTTTGCGGGCCGCCCGGTTTTTAGCGACATAGAAGTCATCACGGCCCGCCTGACGGCCCGCAAAACGCGCAAAACCGACAACTTCGGCTTCCTGATAAAAAAGCAAAAAGCCAGCGCCGTGCCCCGCGACACCACCAAAGGCACCAACTACGGCGTGGCGCTGAACCAGGTGCTCGAAACGGCTTTCGACAACGTGCCCGGCGAGGCCAGCTTCAAAGATTTTGTGGTGAGCTACGACAGCCCGCGCCACACGGCGCTGCTGCGCATGCCCCAACTGGTCATCGAGGACGGGGATATTTCGGGCCGCCTGTCGGCCAACATCGACTCGGTGGTGAACGAGCTGGGCATCAGCGGCCACATCGAACCGGGCGACTACGCCCTCACCGCCCGGGTATTTGGCGTGGGCGGCTCGGTGCAGCTGCCCTACGTGCCGCGGCGTTTCGGGGCGCTGGTCAGCTTCGATACGGTGCTGGTGCGGCTGGACAGCAAAGACTTTGACAACGACGACACCGGCGGGCAGCTCACCGTGCGCGGCTCGGTGGCGGCGCGCAATTTCAGCCTGTACCACCCCAAGCTGGCGGCCAACGAAATCGAGGTGAAGCGCGGCTCCATGGATTTTGTGGCCACGCTGGGCCGGGGCCGGGTGGCCTTGGAAAAAGGCAGCCAGATTACGGTCAACAAAATCGTGCTCTACCCCGAAATCAGCGTGCGGATGAAGCCCAGCCAGGCCGTGACCATCAACGTGACTTCGGCCGAGACCCAAGCCAACGACTTCTTTGAGTCGCTGCCCACCGGCATTTTCGACGAAGTGCAAGGCACCCAGGGCACCGGCACGCTCACCTACCGCATGAGCGGCAGCCTCGACATGGCCCGCGTCGACAGCCTGAAGTTTGATTCCAGCCTGAAAGGCAAAAATTTCAAGCTCACCAATTTCGGCCAGGAAAACCTCGATAAGCTGAATACGGCGTTTCGGCACACCGTGTACAACGACCGCGGCGACTCGGTGCGCACCTTCACGGTGGGCCCGCCCAACCCCGATTTTGTGCCCTACAACGACGTGTCGCCCTATCTTATTCACGCCATCACTACGGCCGAAGACCCGCGTTTCTTCACGCACAAAGGCTTCATGGAGAAGGCGTTTGTGAAGTCGGCCATTCAGAACATCAAGGAAAAGCGCTTTGCCCGCGGCGGCAGCACGCTGTCCATGCAGCTGGTGAAAAACGTGTTTCTGACCCGTCAAAAAACGGTGGCCCGCAAGGTGCAGGAAGCCCTCATGGTGTGGCTCATCGAAAACACGCGGCTGGCCAGCAAGCAGCGCATGTTCGAAGTGTACCTCAACATCATCGAGTGGGGGCCCAGCAAGTACCGCTGGCCCAGCGGCAAGCGCGGCGTGTACGGCGTGAAAGACGCTGCCCTGTTTTACTACGGCAAGCGCCCCAGCGAGTTGAACCTGTCGGAAAGCCTGTACCTGGCCAGCATCATCCCCAAGCCCAAGTACTCGCGCTACTCCTTTGACGCCTACGGCGGCCTGCGGCGCAGCACGCGCTACTTTTTCCGCCTCATTGCCGACATCATGGCCACCCGCGGCCTCATCTCGAACGCCGACCGCGAAAACCTGCCGTACACGCTCGCGCTCAACGGGCCCGCCCGGCAGTACATGTCCTTTGCCGCGCGCCCCGACACCACGCGCACCATCATGGCTTCCGATTCGAGTCAGTTCGAGCCCCTCAACCTCATCGACCTGCTCAACACCGGTGCTGCCGCTCCCGACGCCGGTATTAATTCTGGCGCAGCCGATGTGCCGCCGGGCAAAGAGCCCAGGTAGAATTTAGGGTAATGTGATGGATGTGAGAAATGTGGAAATAAGTGGCTGATTTTGAGCAAATCATTTTCACATTTTTCACATTCATCACATTCATCACATTTTACATTCTCTGCTCGGCTTCTTTCTTGGGCCAAATCACCGAGGCCGCTACGCTGAGAACCAGCAGGCCGCCCACTACGCCCAAAGCAACGGGCATGGGGATGGGGTAGATGCTTTCGAACAGAATCTTGGTACCGATGAACACCAGAATCAGCGAGAGGCCGTAGTGCAGGTAGTGGAACAGGCGCATCATGCTGGCTAGGGCGAAATACATGGCTCGCAAGCCCAGCAGGGCAAACACGTTGGACGTGAACACGATGAACGTGTCGCGGGTGATGGCCAAAATGGCCGGGATAGAGTCGGCCGCGAACACCACGTCGGTGGTTTCCACCATCACCAGCACCACGAACAATGGCGTGCCGAAGCGCAGGCCGTCTTTCTTGATGAAAAATTTGCCGCCTTCCATTTGGCGGGTAATGGGCAGGTGGCGACTCAGAAACCGCACCACGGGGTTGTTTTCGGGGTCGATTTCGGGTTCGCCCACGCTCAGGCCCATGCGGATGCCGGTGTACACCAGGAAAGCCCCCAGCAGGTAAATGAGAAAATGGAACTTGGCCAGCAGCACCCCGCCCACCAAGATGAACACCGCGCGTAAAATCAGCGCGCCAAGCACGCCCCAGAACAGGATGCGGTGCTGGTACTGCGACGGTACCTTGAAGTAATTGAAAATGAGCAGGAAGACAAACAGATTGTCTACGCTCAGGGCTTTTTCTACCAGGTAGCCCGTGAGCCATTGCAGGCCGGCCTCGCGCCCCATGGTGCGGTACACCAAGAAATTGAAGCACAACGACAGGGCCACCCAGAAGACGCTCCAACCCAGGGCTTCGCGCAGTTTTATTTCGTGGGCCTTGCGGTTGAAGACCAATAAATCGACCAACAACAGCCCGATGACGAAGGCGTTAAAGCCCAGCCAAAAGAGGGGAGTATTTTCCATGTATGGCGACAATATACGGAATGGGGGAGGGTAGGAGGGTGTGAGGGTAGGAGGGTAGACCGTTGTCCTCCCGGTCCATCCTCTCCTGCTCCTGCAGCCGCTTGCTACGCGGCCTCGTAATTACCCATCCTCCCTCATACTCTCCTACCCTCCCACCCTCTTCAACGGGCGAAACCAGCTGCTTATTTTCATTTGCAATACGCCGAAAAAGGCTTCTTCTACGATGCCCTTTGACATTTTGGAAGTGCCGCGGGTGCGGTCGGTGAAGATGATGGGCACTTCCTTGATGCGGAAACCGAGCTGATAGGCCAGCCATTTCATCTCAATCTGAAAAGCGTACCCCACGAAATGGATGTTGGCCAGGTCGATGGCGCGCAGCACCCGCGCGGTGTAGCATTTGAACCCCGCCGTGGCGTCCCGAATGGGCATGCCCGTGACCAAGCGCACGTACATTGAAGCGAAGTACGACATGAGCACCCGCGACATGGGCCAGTTTACCACGTTGACGCCCTGAATGTAGCGCGAGCCAATGGCCACGTCGTAGCCGTCGCGGGCGCAGGCGTCGTAGAGGCGCACCAAGTCCTCGGGGTTGTGCGAAAAGTCGGCGTCCATCTCGAACACGTACTCGTAGCCGTGAGCCAGGGCCCACGCGAAGCCGTGCAGGTAAGCCGTGCCCAAGCCTTGCTTGCCGCTGCGCTCTTCCAAAAACAGGCGCCCCGGAAATTCCGCCTGCAAGCCCCGCACAATTCCGGCCGTACCGTCGGGCGAGCCGTCGTCGATAATCAGCACGTCGAACGCCAGCGGCAACGACATCACCTTGCGGATAATCAACTCTGCATTTTCGCGCTCGTTGTAGGTAGGAATTAGGACGAGGCCTTCGCTCATGGGCTCAAAGATTGGGCTCAAAGATAGGGTTTCGCGGCGCGAGGCTGCACCGGCATACGCCGCTAGGAGCGCCAAATTTGTCTCAGAAGAAGAATATTTATGGCGCGCCCTGGTCCGTGCTGGCAGGCTAGGCTACTGTCGAGCTGCTAAGGTGGCCGCGGTTTGCCGGGCGTAGCGCACGCAATCGGGTACGCTCACCCCGGCCCGCCAGTTGGCCACGGCCACGATGTTTTCGGCTTCCAAGGCCGCGGCCGCCGCGTGCGCCCCCACAATGCGAGCATCGAATTGGGGAATGCTGCGCGGCCAGAAGTACCGGCCCTGCCAGCGGGGCGCGGCCGTGATGCCGTAAAACCGACTCAGCTCGGCGTGCACGGCGGCTTGCTGCGCGTCCTCGGGCGCCTGAGCGGCGTCTTCGTACTGGGCCCCGCCCACAAACGTGGTGAACAGCACCTGGCCCGCCGGCACCCGCTGCGGGTAGATGGAGCTGGTCCAGATGGAGCCGGCCGCGTAGGTGCCCTCCACCTTCGGGTGCAGCGCCCCGAACCCGTTGAGTGGGTGGGCCACCGAGGCGCGGTCGTAGGCCGAAAAAACCACGCTCATGGGCGGGTAATGCACGGCTGCCAGCGCTTTGGCCTGCTGCGGAAACAACGGCTGCAGCAAGGGCGCCACCGCGTGGGTGGGCAAGGCCAACGCCAAATGAGTGTAGCCGGGGGCGGCTTCTAGCCCTTGCGGGCCGGCAAGCTCTAGTTGATAGGTGCCGTCGGCGGCGCGGGATAGGGCCGTGACCGCCGTGGCCGGCTGGTAGCTGCTCAGGCGAGCCGCCAGGGTGTCGGTAATGGTTTGGACGCCGTGTTCGAGCGTCACGATGCGCCGGCGGCCGGCACCCTTGCCGCCCTTCATCAGCCCGCGCAGCACCGAGCCGTGCTGCTGCTCCAGGGCAGCAATTTGCGGGAAGGTTTTGTGGATGAGCAGCTGTTCCGGGTCGCCGGCGTAAATGCCCGCCATGAAGGGGTTGACGGCGTAATCCAGGATTTCGGAGCCGAACCGCCGACGGAAGAAGTGAGCCACCGTCTCGGCGAGGTCTGCCGGGGCGGCGGGTTTCCGGAATTCCTGTAGGAGCTGCCACTTGGCTTTCAGGCTGAAGAAGCCGTTGGTGAGCAGGGCAGGAGGGGAGCCGGGCAATGCTTGGTAGCGGCCGTGGCGCAGCACGTAGCGGTGCTGGCTGACGGCGGCCGCGTCACCGATTTGGTCGGTTAGCCCAAGCTCGGTCAGCAACTCTTCCAATTCTGCGCTGAGCTGCAGAGAATTGGGGCCGGTCTCAACCAGGTAGCCTTCGGGCGCCCGCCAGCTGTGCAGGTTGCCGCCGGGGCGCTTGTCGGCCTCAAACAGGTCGTACGCCACGCCGCTTTTTTGCAGGTACCACGCCAAAGTAAGGCCGCTGATACCGCCGCCGAGAATAGCAATTTTCATGTCGAAAGGGTAACACGCCGTAGCGCGAACTTTGTAGTTCGCGTCTCCGAACGACTCCATCGGCGCGGGGCCGCGAACTACAAAGTTCGCGCTACTTCCTTTGTTTGATGAATCCAAACAACAAAGCCGTTTTCCTGGACCGCGACGGCGTGCTGAACGAAGAAATAGGTACCTACGTGTGGCAGCCCGAGCGATTCATCGTCTGCCCCGGCGTGCCCGAAAGCCTAGCCCGCCTCAAAGCCGCCGGCTACCGGCTCATCGTCGTCACCAACCAAGCCGGCATCGCCAAAGGCCTGTACACGGCCGCCGAGGTGCGAGCCTGCCACGCCAAGCTACAAGCCGCCTGCAATGGTGCCCTCGACGCGCTGTATTTCAGCGACGCTCACCCCAGCGTAAGCGAGTCCATCCTGCGCAAGCCCGATTCGGGCATGTTGGAAAAAGCCATAGCCCGCTTCAATTTGGACGTGGCGCAGTGTTGGATAGTGGGCGACCGGCTGCGCGATATGGAAGCCGGCGCCGCCGTTGGCGTGCGCGGCATCTTGGTAGGCCCGGAGCAAGGAACTGGTTTCGCGCCGCATGTGGCCGATTTGCGGGCGGCGACGGACGTTATTTTGTCAAATACTTAACCTCACGTCCTGCAGAGCGGAGCATCTCGCTCGGGGCAGTAATCAATGATTAATAGTGGCACGCGAGATGCTTCGCTCTGCAGGACGTGAGGTTAAGTATTTTGAATCACAAAAAAGGCCGGCCTCCCATGTGGGAGGCCGGCCTTTTTTCATAACCAATAAGACTACTGGCGCGCAGCCGGCGTAGCGGTGCTGGCCGTGATAGGCGAAGAAATGCGGTTAGCTTCTTTCGTGCTAGAATAGGCGGGGCACTTCTGGCGGTTGCAGGCGCCCAGGGTGAGCGCGGCGAAACCAGCGGCGAGCAATACGAACTTTTTCATAATTTATATTAAAACGAGTGAGGGGTGACGAGCTGAGCTTCAAAGATAAGTAGTGAGCACTATATTCTAACTAAAACCTTAACGCTGAAATTGAATTATTCGTATCCGAGGATTCGCATCATGCTGGCAGCTTCTTGCTGCGGCGCAAAAACGGTGTCAATAAGCGTACCATCCTCGGCGCGGTCTAGGATAACGTGTTGCGGGGCGGGAATGAGGCAGTGCTTGATGCCGCCGTAGCCGCTGAGGCTTTCCTGGTAGGCGCCGGTGTGGAAGAAACCCACGTAGAGGGGCTGCGCGTCGGCGGGCTTGGCCGACGCCGACCGCGGGTTGCGCTCGGGCAAGAACACCTGGTAGATGTGCTTCTCGGCGTTGTAGTAGTCCTGGGAGTCGCAGGTGAGGCCGCCGAGCTGCAGGCGCTTGTAGCCCCTATCCCAGCCGTTTACGGCCAGCATGATGAAGCGCTGGTTGAGGGCCCAGGTATCGGGCAGGTTGGTGATGAACGAGCCGTCAATCATGTACCAGAGCTCCTTGTCGTTTTGCAGCTTCTCGTCCAGAATGCTGTAGATGATGGCGCCGCTTTCGCCCACCGTGAAGATGCCGAACTCGGTGAAGACGTTGGGCTCGGGCACTCCTTCCTCGGCGCAAATGCGCTGGATGGTGCGCAGGATTTCGGCCACCATGTAGGGGTAGTCGTACTCGGGCTGGATGCTGGTTTGGATGGGAAAGCCGCCGCCGATGTCGATGGTCGTGAGGGTGGGGCACACCTTGCGCAGCTCGCAGTACTTGTGCACGAAGCGGCTCAGCTCCGACCAATAATAGGACGTGTCCTTGATGCCCGTGTTGATGAAGTAGTGCAGCATCGTGAGCGTGAAGCGCGGGTCGTCCTTGATGCGCTTTTCGTAGAGCGGGATGGCGTCGGCGTAGCGGATGCCCAGGCGCGAGGTGTAAAACTGGAAGCGCGGCTCCTCGTCGGAAGCCAGGCGCATGCCCATGTTCACGTTTTCGCGCACGTGGTCGTGGTAGTAGTCGATTTCGTTGGGCGCATCGATGATGGGCATGCAGTTCACAAACCCGTCGTTAATCAGGTCGGCGATTTCTTTTTTGTAGGCCTCGGGCTTGAAGCCGTTGCAGATGATGTGCTTCTGCTTGTCGACTTTGCCTTGGGCGTGCAGGTTGCGGATGATGCTGATGTCGAACCACGACGAGGTTTCGAGGTGAATGTCGTTTTTCAGGGCCTCTTCCAGCACAAAGCGGAAGTGCGACGACTTGGTGCAGTAGGCGTAGGAGTAGGTGCCGGTGTAGCCGGTTTTGGCAATGCCCTCAGCAAACCACTGTTTGGCCCGCTGAATCTGGGAGCTGATTTTGGGTAGGTACGTGAGGCGGAGCGGCGTGCCGTACTTCTTCACCAGGCCCATCAGGTCGATGTCGTGGAAGCGGAGTTCGTGGTCCTGCACGGTAAAGTCGGCCGTAGGAAAGTCGAAGGTTTGGGAGATGAGGTCGTGATAGGTATCCATTCGGTTTTTGAATGCGGCGGGAAAACCCGACCTTTGCGGCGGGCGGCACAAAAGTACCGCCGGGGTAGGGAAGTGAAGGGAACAAGAAGTTGTTCTACCGAGGTCCCGCCTCGCATCGTGACGATGGAATGATAGCGACTTGGCTACGGTAGAATTCCTCTACCGCAAGGCAGCGCTCGAAGGTTTCTTTTTAGTTGTCAGTGGTCAGTTGCTAGTTGTCAGGTTGGTCATCCAGCCTAGCAACTGACAACTGACCACTGACAACTAAAAACCGCCTTGGAACGATGCCCGCTTGTCCTCATCTTATTCACGCCCTCCGATGAAACGCATCAAATTACTGGAAGTACGCTCCGAGCTCGGCGCCGGTACCCGCGGCTCCAGCATGGGCATCGACGCCCTGCGCGTGGCCTGCCTCAACAAAGGCTCCGACTATTTCCGCCGGTTCAATTCCGTGGTGTTGCCCGACTTGAACCACGTGCTCTTCGAGAAGAACCACTTCCCCTTCGCCAAGCACATCGACAGCATCTACACCGTGCAGAAGGGCATTGCCAGCGCCGTGGAGCAAACCCTGCGCTTCGGCGAGTTCCCGCTGGTGCTGGCCGGCGACCACAGCAGCGCCAACGCCACCATTGCCGGCATCAAGGCCGCGTACCCGCAGAAAACGCTGGGCGTCATTTGGATTGATGCCCACGCCGACATCCACTCGCCCTACACCACGCCCAGCGGCAACGTGCACGGCATGCCCATGGCCGCCTCGCTGGGCGTCGACAACCTGGCCCACCAGCGCAACATCCCCGACCCGGAAACCATCTTCTTCTGGCGCCGCCTGCAAAACCTGGGCGAACCGGGCCCCAAGTTCAAGCCCGAGCACTTGGTGTACGTGGTGGTGCGCGACACCGAGGAAGAGGAGGACGCCCTCATCGAAGAGCTGGGCATCAAGTGGATAAAGCTGCCCGAAATTAAGGCCAAGGGCTCGCGCCGCCTGGCCCGTGAGATTTACGAGCACCTGCGCTTCTGCGACCTGGTGTACATTTCCTTCGACGTCGACAGCCTCGATTCGAGCTTCAGCATCGGCACGGGCACGCCCGTGGAAGACGGCCTCTACCTCTCCGAGGCCGAAAACCTCTGCCAGGACCTGTTGGAGAACGACCGGGTGGTGTGCTTCGAGATGGTCGAAATCAACCCCACGCTGGACAACGGCAACACGATGGCCAAAAACGCTTTCAACATTCTCGAGAAAGCCACGGAGGCCATTGAGCGGCGGCTGCGGATGGAAGAAGTGGTGAGCCGCTAAAGTGGGGCTTAGGGTGGTAATTTCGGGAAATATGCTTCCTTTGTTAGGGAGGAGCTTAGTTTTTGTAGGGTTGCCCTCCGTCCTTTTTTCTACCGGCCATGAAAACGGCTCTCCCCCTTTCCGACGCCGACTTGGCCGCACAATTGGCCGCCGCCCTTGCCCGAGCGGAAAAGGCCGAAGCAGCCCTGGTCACTGCCCAGGCCCAAATAGATGCCCTTGAGCAGCAACTGGCCGCCACGGCCAGCAACGCCCAGCGGCACCACACCCAGCTCACTGCCCTGGTGCAAACCCTGCGGGTGGGCCTGGTGCTGGTGGACCACGTGGGCGACATTCAGTTTGTGAATCAGGCGTTTTGGGACCTGTTCGGCCTGCCGCCGGTGGCCGGGCCCCTCGAAGGTGCGCCCCCCATTCCGCACGCGGCGGTTGCCATCGACAACGCGTTTCAGGACCCGTTAGGCTTTAAAACGCGGGCCCGGGCCCTGCACGCCGCCGGGAAAACGGTGCTGCAGGAAGCGTTTGTGCTGGCCGACGAGCGGGTGGTCGAACTCGACTACCTGGTGCTGGACTCGGAGCGCGCGGGCCGCCTGATTTGCTACCGCGACGTGACCGAACGGCACCGCCGCGACGAAGAGCTGCACTCCCTGTCTTTCCTGCCGCGGCAAAATCCCAACCCCGTGCTGCGGGTGCTGCCCACCGGGGAGGTGGTGTACGCCAATCCCGCAGCGGCGGGGCTGCTGCAGGCGTTGGATGCCGACCCCAGCGGAACGCCGCGGCAGCGCCTGCTCGAACTGGTGCGCGCTGCGGTGGGCACGCTCGAGCAGCAGCAACAGGAACTGGCCGTTGGAGGGCAGCATTATTTGCTGACGGCCGTGCCCGTGCCCGGCCAAGTGTACGCCGCCCTGTACCTGACCAACATCACGGCGCGGCAGCTGGCCGAACAGCAGCTGGCCGAGCAGCGCGCTTTCTACGAAAGCGTGCTTGAGCAAGTGCCTTCCGCCGTGGCCGTGTTCGACGACCAGCACCGCTACCTCTACCTCAATCCCGTGGTGGAACCCGACCCCGCCACCCGCGCCTGGATGGTGGGCAAGACCAGCAACGAAGCCGGCGCCCACCGGCAGCGCCCCGAGGCCGTGCTACGCCGGCGCGCCGAGGCGTTTGCCGAAGCCGTGGAGCACTTGCGCGAAGTGAGCTGGGAAGAAACCCGGCCCGGCCCCAACGGCCCCCAGCACATCCTGCTGCGCTACCGGCCCGTGCGCGCCGCCGACGGCCGACTGCGCGTCATCACCTCGGGCATCGACATCACGGAGCGCAAGCAGACCGAGGAGAAAATGACGCAGCAGCAGGAGTTCTACGAATCCATCCTGAACCTGCTGCCGGTGGACGTGGCGGTGTTCGACGCGGAGCACCGATTCCTCTTTGTCAACCCGTCTTCCGTCTCCAGCCCCGAAGTGCGCAAGCAGATTATCGGGCTGACCAATGCCGAGTACTTTGCCCTGCGCAGCAAGCAGCAACCGTCGGCAATGGCCGCCCAACGCGAGCAGTACTTTGACCTAGCCGTGCGCACCCGCACCGACGTGACGTGGGAGGAAATGCGCACCGACCGCAACAACCGCCCCCAACTGATACTCCGCCACCTGCGGCCCGTGACCAACCCCGACGGCACGCTGCGGCTGGTGGTGGGCTCGGGCATCGACATCACGGCGCGCTACATGGCCGAAAAGCTACAGCACGAAGTGCAGGTGATGCTGCAGGTGCAGCAGGCCTTTATCCGCCAAATCCTGGACGCCTTGCCCAACGTGCTCTACATGGTGGACCCCGACGGCAGCGTGTCTTTCTCCAACCTCGCCTACGACGCCATGATTGCGCATAGCCTGCACTGGCAGGCGCAGAGCGCCACCGCCCAGGTGCCGGACGAGATGCACCGCGTGCAGGCGTTGAACGAGCTGGTGCGCGCCACCCAGACGGCGCAAACGGCCGAGCTGCCGTTTACGCTGATGAGCGGCGAAACCATGTATTACCAGGTGCACAAGCGGCCCATGCTGCGCGCCGACGGGCAAGTGGGCGTGTTGACCATCAGCACCGACGTGACGGCGGTGAAGCAGGCCCGCCACGAGCTGGAGCGCCGCGAAAAGCAGTACCACGACCTGGTGTATTATTCACAGGCCCTGATTTGCACGCACGACTTGCAGGGCAACGTGCTGTCGGTGAACCCCGCCATTGAGCGGCTAATGGGCATGCCGGCCGCCGAGCTGATTGGCCGCCATTTGAGCGAAGCCCTGCCGGCTGAGCACCACGGGGCGTTGCAGAGTTATTTGGAAGAGCCCAAAACGATTCATCGGGAGCCCCGCACAATGCGCATCTGGACGCGCACCGGAGAGCGCCGCTACCTGAACTACTACGCATACCAGGTGACCGAGGAGGGCTACCCGCCCTACGTGGTGGCCTCGGGCTACGACGTG
Source organism: Hymenobacter sp. (assembly GCF_036388155.1). Classification (NCBI taxonomy): domain Bacteria; kingdom Pseudomonadati; phylum Bacteroidota; class Cytophagia; order Cytophagales; family Hymenobacteraceae; genus Hymenobacter; species Hymenobacter sp. The sequence goes on from NZ_DASVSI010000067.1 coordinate 22,599, forward strand.
ACGCCCGGCGTGCTGGCCCAGCAAGCCCTGCAGCACGCCAAGCAGGAAGCCGAAGACAACGCCTTGGCCAAAGAAGCCTTTCTGGCCCGGATGAGCCACGAAATCCGCACGCCGCTCAACGGGGTGCTGGGCATGGCCGGCCTGCTGCAAAAAACGACCCTCACCGCCCAGCAGCGCGAGTACCTGAACACCATGCAGCACGCGGGCCGGCACTTGCTGGCCCTGCTCAACGACGTGCTCGACATGGCCAAAATCACCACCCATCACCTCGAGCTCGACCACGCGCCCTTCGACGTGGCCATGGCCATGCAAGGCGCCGGCCAAACCGTGGCGGCGTTGGCGGAGCAAAAAGGGCTGAAATTGCGCGTGGAGGCGTTGCCGCTTCCCGACCCGCGGGTGCTGGGCGACGCCTACCGCCTGCACCAGGTGCTGCTCAACCTGTTGTCGAACGCCATCAAATTCACCGAAAAAGGCCACGTGCGCTTGGGCGCCGACGTGCTCCAGGACGTACCCCACCAATTGACCCTACGCTTCTGGGTGGAGGACACGGGCATCGGGATGACGTCTGACGAGCAAGACCACATTTTCGACGCCTTCACCCAGGCCAGCGCCGAAACCAGCAGCCGCTTTGGCGGCACGGGCCTCGGGCTGGCCATCAGCCAGCAGCTGGTGAGCCAGATGGGCGGCGTGCTGCGCCTGTGCAGCGTGGCCGGCCGGGGCACCACTTTTGCGTTTCAGCTGACCTTGCCCCGGCTCGTCGACGGGGCCAAGGAAACATCGCCGCCGCCCGCCAATGCTTCCTTTGAAGGACTGCGCGGCTTGCGCGTGCTGCTGGCCGAAGACAACCTGGTGAACCAGTGGATTGCGGTGGTGGTGCTGGAAAACTGGGGCGTGCAAGTGAAACCGGTAAGCAACGGCACCGACGCGCTAACCCAGCTGCGCGACTGCGAATACGATGCCGCTATCCTGGACATCAAAATGCCCGGCATGAGCGGGGTGGAAGTCACCACCGCCATTCGCACCAATCCCGATGCTGCCTGCGCCACCATTCCCATCATTGCCCTGACGGCCAACGCCTTCGAAGCCGACCGGGCCAGCTATCTGGCCGCCGGCATGAACGCCTGCCTGACCAAGCCCTACGAGGAAGCCGACCTGTGCCGCTTGCTGCTGCAGCTCACGGCCGACGCCGAGCGGAAGGGGTAGCAGCCGCGCAACTCCCACCAATTGCTAAGCCCCGCCGCTGAAGGAAACAGCAAGCCGCGCCAGTAGCTGGCGGGGCTTGCTGTTTCTTCAAGTTTTGATGGGTTATTCGTCTGATGGGGCCGCGCGGGCCGCGCCACAACTTACATGTTCGAATAACGGAGGCGAACCTGCACGCAGAACGGCCTCGTGAAGAGTAGAAACAGATATTGGCGAGCGGAGCAACGTTGCGTGGCGGAAGTAGTCTATCTAAAGGCTGGTAACAACACCAAGGCTTTTTACTTCTATTGCATGGTTCGCATCCTACTCTTTTTCCTGGCCCTATTAACGGCTGGGCCCGCTTTTGCTATCCGGCCAGTGGCTGAATGGTGGGCTAAGCCTGATACCCTGGGCCTGAAATACCGCCAGCTGGAAATTACCACGGCCGACCAGGTGAAGTTGGTGGCTTGGCTGATTGAGCCCTCTGCCGAAGCCACTGACCAGCACACCACGGTGGTGGTGGCCGGGGGCGACGCCTACAACATGTCCAGTAACATCTACACGGCGTGGGCGCTGGCCGACGCGGGCTACCGTTCGCTGCTGTTCGACTACCGAGGGTTTGGCCACAGCCAGGCCTTTGCCATCGACCCGCAGCGGCTGTACTACGAGGAATTTGCCACCGACCTGCAGGCCGCGCTAGGGGAGGCGCGGCATTTGCGCCCCCGCGACCGTGCGGGCATTTTGGGCCTGTCGATGGGCGCCATCGTGGGGTCGGAAGTAGCGGCTCGCGCCAAGCCCGATTTCCTCATCACCGAGGGCTACGCTGGCAACTTGCCGGGCATCGTTGCTTACCAAAAAGCGGCCAACAACAAAACCGTCACGCTGCCCGCCGCGGCGGCCGCATACCCCCGCGTAGCGGCCCGGGTGCGCTGCCCGTGGCTGCTCATTGCCGGCACCCAAGACAAAAACACGCCCTTGGCCGATTCCTCGGCAGTGGTGCAGGCGGCTCGCCGGAGACAGCGTCGCCAACTATTGGCCGTGGACTGTGGCCACCTGGGCGCACAAGAAAAACTGACCGAAAAGTTTTTTGCTGAAGGATATGTGCGCGCCATCAGTCGCTTCCTGGCGGGCGGCAACGCCTAGCAACCCGCCAGGAAGCCCAGCGAAACAGAAGGCGACAGAACGCCCAGCGGCTAGTGGGGCTTCTTTATATTCCTGTAAACGGCAACTTTCCGTCCTGCTGACAAAGGAGCCGTAGGTTGGCGTAGCCAAGCACTCCTCACGCTTGAACGAGTCGTTCGACCGAAAAAAGCTCCTTCGCGCTGCTCCGCATGACAGACGATTGAATTACGGTCCTTGGCGAGAGGCTTCGACCGCGCGGACGCCAGATGCGCCTGACGGTGTGAGGTGCGGTTAGTTCAAGCCCGTACCTTTGCCCCGTGCAACAGTTAGAAAACTCCCTCAAAACCGCCCTGCAAACCGCTGCTCAAGCCGTTTTTGGCGTTGAAATCCCCGCCGCCAGCCTCACGCTCCAGCCCACGCGCAAGGAGTTTGCCGGCAGCTTTACCCTCGTCACGTTTCCCCTCACCAAAGCCTTGGGCAAGGGCCCCGAGCAAATCGGTCAAGCCCTGGGCGAGTGGCTAACGGCCCACGAGCCCCGCGTGCGCGGCTACAACGTGGTGAAAGGCTTCCTCAACCTCGAAATTGCCGATGCCGAGTGGCTGGCCGTGTTTGAGCAGCTGCGCGCGCAGCCCGCTGCCGCGCCCGTGGGTACCGATGGCGGCCCGCAGCGCGTGGTGGTGGAGTACTCCTCGCCAAATACCAACAAGCCCCTGCACCTGGGCCACTTGCGCAACAACTTCCTGGGCTACTCGGTGGCCGAGATTCTGAAAGCCACCGGCGCCACCGTCACCAAAGCCAACCTGGTGAACGACCGCGGCATCCACATCTGCAAGTCGATGATTGCCTACCAGCACTTCGGCCACGGCGAAACCCCCGCCGAGGCCGGGATGAAGGGCGACCACCTCGCCGGCAAGTACTACGTGCTGTTTGAGAAGCACTACCGCGAAGAAATCAAGCAGCTCGAAGCCGAGGGCGTGGCCACCGACATCGCCAAAAAGCAAGCCCCCCTTATGACCGAGGCCCAGCAGATGCTGCAAGCCTGGGAAGCCGGCGAGCCCGCCGTAAAAGCCCTCTGGAGCCAGATGAACGGCTGGGTGTACGAAGGCTTCGACGAAACCTACAAAACCATCGGCGTCGATTTCGACCAGTACTACTACGAGTCCGAAACCTACCTGCTGGGCAAGGAGCGGGTGGAGGAAGGCTTGAGCAAAGGCGTGTTCTTTAAGAAAGAAAACGGCTCCGTGTGGGTCGATTTGCAGGCCGAGGGCCTCGACGAAAAGCTCCTGCTTCGCGCCGACGGCACCAGCGTCTACATCACCCAAGACCTGGGTACGGCCGAGCTCAAGTACCAGGATTTCGGCTACGATAGCAGCATTTACGTCATCGCCGACGAGCAGAACTACCACATGCAGGTGCTGCAAGCCACGCTGGCCAAACTCGGCAAGCCGTATGCTGAGGCCATCCACCACCTCAGCTACGGCATGGTGGACCTGCCCTCCGGCAAGATGAAATCGCGCGAAGGCACCGTGGTCGATGCCGACGAACTGGTGCGCGACGTGGTGGCCGCCGCCAAAGCTGCCACCCTCGAAAAAGGCAAAACCGAAGGCCTCAGCGAGGAAGAGCTGGAGGAGCTCTACCACTTGCTGGGCCTGGGCGCCTTGAAGTACTACCTGCTGAAAGTGGACCCCAAGAAGCGCATGCTCTTCAACCCCGAAGAGTCGGTGAGCCTGGAAGGGCACACGGGGCCGTTCATCCAATATTCGCACGCCCGCATCGCCGCCATCCGCCGCAAAGCCGCCGAGCTGGGCCTCACCGAAACCGCCGAGTGGAGCCAGATTTCCGGCCTTGAACCCACCGAGCAGGAGTTGATTCAGGAACTGGCCCGCTACGTCTCGGTAGTGGCCGAAGCCGCCCGCAACCTCTCGCCCGCCGTCATTGCCCAATACGCCTACGACCTGGCGAAAGCCTACAACAGGTTTTATGCGGAAGTCTCGATTTTCCAGGAAACCGACGCGGCCAAGCGTAGCCTGCGGGTGGCGCTGTCGGCCCGCGTGGGCGAGCAGATAAAGGCCTCGATGAGCCTGCTGGGCATCCAGGTGCCCGAGCGGATGTAATCATAATAAGGCTAACGCCAACTAGACCGTCATGTCGAGCGCAGCCGAGACATCTCGCGTGCCGAAGTAATCAAATCGCCGGCTCTTTCGGAGTCCGGCTCTCCGGCTCTCTCCGGCTCTTTCGGAGTTCAACTCCGAAAGTCACCTGCCAGGGGGACTTGAAGTCCCCCTGGCAGAACGACTTTCCCCACGCGGGCGGAGTGTAACTCCGCACCAGGCGACTTTCGGAGTGAAACTCCGAAAGAGCCATCGAGCCATCCGAGCCATCCGAGCCATTCAAGGGCCATTCAGACCGAATAACACATGAAAAGCATTGCCGTTTACTGCGGTTCCAGCGCCGGAACCAACCCCAACTACATTGCCCAGGCGCAAGCCCTCGCCGCCGCTCTGGTGGCGCGCGGCCTCACGCTGGTATACGGGGGCGGCCGCGTGGGCCTGATGGGCACCATCGCCGACGCCGTGCTGGCGCAGGGTGGGGAAGTAATTGGCGTCATCCCCGATTTTCTGGACGCCAAGGAGCTGGCCCACAAAGGCTGCACCGAGCTGCACGTGGTGGGCTCCATGCACGAGCGCAAGCTCCTGATGGCCGACCGCGCCGAGGGCTTCATTGCCATGCCGGGCGGCTACGGTACCCTCGAAGAGCTGTTCGAAGTCCTGACCTGGGGCCAGCTCGGCCTGCACCGCAAGCCCGTCGCCCTGCTCAACGTGGACGGCTACTACGACCACCTGCTCCTGGCCTTGGACCGCATGCGCGACGACCAGCTCCTCCGGGCCGAAAACCGCTCCCAGCTGCTGCAATCATCCGACCCGGAAGAGTTGTTGACGATGATGGCCGCCTACCAACCGGTTGAGCTGGAGAAGTGGCTGACGCCGCCGACTACGTGAGGCAGCGCGGTCGCACTCGGAGGGACTTTTAGTCGGCGAGTTTGAACGATTCCATTCGCGGACTAAAAGTCCGCGCTACTATAGCCTGCGATGAACGCAACGGAACAAGAAGAACGAGAATACCTGGAGGAAATCAAGGAGCAGCTGACGTTGGCGGTGCGGCGCGTGGATGACGCCGTGAGGCAATTCTCCAGCGAGCTTCGGGAGAAAAAGGAGTACATCCACGAGAACCAGTCGGGCATGGACGATGCCGACATGGTGGCCGCCGGCCAGTCCATCGACCGCATGGCTTTTACGGGCGGCGCGGCCGTGGCCCGCAAGCGCAAGCTCCTCAAGCTGGTCCAGTCTCCGTACTTCGGCCGCATCGACTTCACCACCGCGAAAGGGGGCACCACGCCCGTGTACATCGGCGTGCATTCGTTCGTGGACGAGCGGCAGCGCCGGGGCCTCATCTACGACTGGCGGGCGCCCATTTCCTCCATGTTCTACGATTTCGAGCTGGGCGAAGCCGCGTACACCACCCCGTCCGGCCCCATTCACGGCCGCATCGACCTGAAGCGGCAGTACAAAATCCAGGACGGCCGGCTGGAATTTCTGATTGAAAACGGCGTGAACATCCACGACGAGGTGCTGCAGCGCGAGCTGGCCAAGTCCTCGGACGACAAGATGAAGAACATCGTCGCGACCATTCAGCGCGACCAGAACGCCGTTATCCGCAACGAGGAGGCTTCGGTAATGGTCATCCAGGGGGTGGCCGGCTCGGGCAAAACCTCCATTGCCCTGCACCGCATTGCGTTCCTGCTGTATCGCTACCGGGAAACCATCGGGGCCAAAGACATCCTCATCATTTCGCCCAACAAGGTCTTTGCTGACTACATCTCGAACGTCCTGCCCGAGCTAGGGGAGGAGCACATCCCCGAGACGGGCATGGAAGAGCTGGCGGCCGACCTGCTCGGCAACCAGTACCCGTTCCAGACCTTTTTCGAGCAGGTGTCGGCGCTGCTGGAGCACCACAACCCCGCGTTCATCGAGCGCATCCGGTTCAAGTCCTCGTTTGAGTTCCTCAGCCAGCTGAACAAATACCTGCTGCACGTGGAGAACAACTACTTCACGGCGAGCGAGCTGCGGGTGGGCCGCACCCTGGTGCCGCGCCAGCTGCTGCTCGACAAGTTCAAGGCCTACCACCGGGTGCCGCTCCTGAAACGGTTTCCGCTGGTGGCCGACGACGTGCGGGCCTACGTGCGCACCGCCGCCAACCGCAAGCTCACCAACGCGGAAAAAAGCACCATCGGAGAAGCCCTGACGCGCATGTTCCGGTTCAACAACGTGCTGGACTTCTACCGGGACTTTTACCGCTGGATTGGCCGGCCCGAGCTGTTCCGGTTCGAGCACGGCCAAACCCTGGAGTACGCCGACGTCTTCGCCCTGGTTTACCTGCGCATTCGCTTGGAAGGCATCAGTGCTTACGACCATGTGAAGCACTTGCTCGTGGACGAGATGCAGGATTACACCCCGGTGCAATACGCCGTTTTGGGCCGGGTGTTCAACTGCCGGAAAACCATTCTGGGCGATGTCAACCAGACGGTTAATCCGTATAGCGCCTCGTCGGCCGAAACCATCGAGCGCGTCTTTCCGCAGGCCGACGTGGTCAAGCTCTACCGCAGCTACCGCTCCACGATGGAGATTACCGCCTTCGCGCAGCGCATCACGCCCAACCCCAACATCATCCCGCTGGAACGGCACGGCCAGGAGCCCGCCACGGTGCGCTGCAACAGCCACGGCGAGGAGCTGGAAACCATCAAGCAGTTGGTCGCAGCCTTCCAAAGCTCCGGCAGTAAGTCGCTGGGCATCATCTGCAAGACGCCCAAGCAAGCCGCGCAAGTGCAGGAGGCGCTGCACGCCCAAGGCGTGCAGCTGCTCACCGAGGAATCAACGCACTTCAAGGAAGGAGTCATTATCACGACGGCGCATTTGGCGAAGGGCCTGGAATTCGACGAAGTCATTGTGCCCTTTGCCTCCGCCCGCACTTACAAAACGGAGGTCGATAAGAGCATGCTCTACGTTGCCTGTACCCGGGCCATGCACCGGCTCACGCTCACGTATTCGGGCGACGTTACGGCATTCCTGGCAACTGGCATGTAGCGCGCACTTTTAGTGCGCGTCCCTAAGCATTTAACATTTGTTTGGTATCCGGCGAGGCCGCGGACTAAAAGTGCGCGCCACGGCCCGAAACCCTGTTGGCCGTCGGCTGGTTACGCAGGCAATTGCGCAACCCTTACCTTCATCCCATGAAAAAATCAATTCTTCTCACGTTGGTCGTTGCCGCTTCGGCCATGGCCTTTATCGCGGCCAAACCGGCTGCTCCCACCGCCATGTCGCCAGCTTCCGAAACCGCCAAAGCGCCCGCTTCCGTATACGATTTCACGGTGAAATCCATCGACGGCAAAGACGTGAAGCTGAGCCAGTACAAGGGCAAAAAACTGCTGATTGTGAACACCGCCTCCAAGTGCGGCTTCACCCCGCAGTACAAAGAGCTGGAAGAGCTCTCGAAGAAATACGGCAACAAAGTGGTGGTGCTCGGCTTCCCCTCGAACAGCTTCAAGCAGGAGCTAACTTCCAACGCGGAAGTGGCCTCCTTCTGCGAGAAGAACTACGGCGTCACCTTCCCGCTGTTTGAAACCGTTTCGGTGAAGGGCGAAGATGCCGCGCCGCTGTACCAGTACCTCTCCGACAAAACCAAGAACGGCGCCGTGGGCGAGGCCCCCAGCTGGAACTTCTGCAAGTACTTGGTCGATGAAAAAGGCAAAGTCGTGAAGTTTTACAACTCCAAGGTGACGCCCCTAAGCCCCGAGCTGGTGGCCGACATCACGAAGTAAGTTTGGTCGTTTGTCATGACTTGAAAGAACGTCATGCCGAGCGAAGCCGAGGCATCTTGCTCGGGGCAGTAAACCAATTAAAAGGAATACTCCCCCACGCGAGATGCCTCGGCTCCGCTCGGCATGACGTTCTTTTGTGTACTTTTTCTCTCCCGTTGCTGCCCTTTTGCCCATGTCTCCCTGGATTTCTGCATTTCGCCCCCGCACCCTGCCGTTGGCCCTGGCCAGCATCCTGACCGGCGCGTTTCTGGCCGCCGCCGCGGGGCAGTTCGACGGCGAGGTGGTGGGCCTGGCGGCCCTGACCACCGTCCTGCTGCAAATCCTCAGCAACTTGGCCAACGACTACGGCGACTCCCAAAACGGCGCCGACAGCGTGCACCGCCAGGGCCCGCAGCGCGCCGTGCAGAGCGGCGCCATCACGCCCGCCCAAATGAAGCGCGGCATGTGGATTTGCGGGCTGCTCGCGCTGGCCAGCGGCGTAGCATTGCTTTGGGTGGCCCTGGGCGCGGCCGGGCTGGGCTTGTTTCTGGCGTTTTTGGCGCTGGGGTTGGCCGCCATTTGGGCGGCGGTAAACTACACGGCGGGCTCCAACCCGTATGGCTACACCGGCTTTGGCGACATTTCGGTTTTCCTCTTTTTTGGCGTGGTGGGCGTGTGCGGCACGTATTTTCTGCAAACCCGGACGCTGCCGCTGCAAGTGCTGCTGCCGGCCGCCGCGCTTGGCTGCTTCGCCACCGCGGTGCTGAACGTGAACAACATCCGCGACATCAACTCCGACGTGCTGGCCGGCAAAATCACCATCCCGGTGCGGCTGGGGCCCCTACACGCGCGGCGCTACCATTGGCTGCTGCTGCTGCTGGGGCTGGGCTGCGCCACAGTATATGTGGCTTTGACGTTCAATCCCGGTCATTCTTCGCCTTGGAAATGGCTGTTTCTGCTATCTGTGCCGCTGTTTGTCTTCAACGCCGTTCAGGTGTGGCAGCGGCAGGAGTCAATGCAGATTGACCCGCTGCTGAAGCAGATGGCGCTGAGCACGCTGGTGTTTACGCTGCTGTTTGGGGTGGGGCAGGTGCTGGGGTAGGGCGCGGGCGGTTATTCAACGAATTCCTTAAACAACAGCATGGACGCCGTCTCGGAACTGCTCACGCACGTGGCCCGGCTGACGAAGGTTTCGGTGGAACTGCGCCAAGAACTCCGGCACCGGGTAAAAATCCAGAACGTGGACAAGGGCCGGTTTTTGCACCAGGCGGGCTCGGTGTGCAACCGCACTTTTTTTATTACGCAGGGGTTGCTGCGCAGCTACTACTGCAAGGGCGAGAAAGACATAACCGACTGCTTTGCAGCGGAGGGCGAATGGATTACCGCCACCGACAGTTTCATGCGTAACGAGCCAGATGACAGTTATTTGCAGGCGCTGGAGCGTAGCCAAGTGTGTTCCTTGACCAACGTGGAGCTGGCCAGCTTGTTCGAGCGTTTTCCAGAGATGGAGCGATTTGGGCGCATCATCATTTCGCAGCAGTTCATGCAGCAGTCGGCACGGCTGGCAGCCCTGCGGTTCAACTCAGCCAAAGACAAATGCGCGGTATTCTGCGCGGCCTACCGGCCGGTGCTGGCCGCTTGCCATTGGGCATGGTGGCATCCTACTTAGGCATCACGCCGGAAACCCTGAGCCGGGTGCGCGGGCAGCCGTAAGATTTTGATGTAA